>NZ_MACM02000024.1:0-12306 GCF_001675465.2 Pseudomonas sp. AU12215 | reverse complement strand
AGAGGACTTTCACCTCCGAGTCGCCAGGTTCGCCACCACGGTGAACCCGACAGCGCCAGTCACGGCGCTACGCGCCATGCCTGGCGCACCACAAAAACTACCCGCTACGGCGGGTATTTTATTGTCCATAGAAACCATCAGTACTCCCCCGCCCTGCTGTCGAGTGTTAGTCAGTCTTTTGTCGATCATTTGTCGATGTTTTGGATGGCTTGAACGCCGTCAGGCCGACCCCCCCCCTTTTTAGGATTGCCTACCCCGATTAGTCGATGCTTAGTCGACTGTTAGTCGATCTTTTGTAAAAGCGTTGGATGGCTACAACGCGGCGCGACCTGACTATGAGGTAATATTCCCCAATCAGTCTGGCCAGACCCTCCAGGGCTGCGGTATTGCATTCACCATCTAATGTTTCGGTAAATCAGCCTCTACACCCTTCTACCTCACCATGAGGTAGTAGCTCCCAGTCCCAGACTGGGACTAGCCCCCCCCAGCAGTAAATCGAGGTGTATGATTTTTAGGACAACATGACTTTATCCCAGACTGGGACAGGCGCTTGTCCTTCTTCTTAAATTACCCGCTCCCTCCTGAACATCTCATTGTTACGGTTGCTCCCTTCACTACCAGGTCCAGGGTCAGTCCATAAGTGAGGGAGCCGGCGCCCCAGGCTGGGTCTGTGTTGGTACTAACCTTTGTCTTAATTTTTAGTTCTCACGCAAGGGATTCTTACCTGAGCAAAACGCAGATTTAAGCAGCTCCGGACGTTGGTTAACTCGACAAGCATGGTTCTCTCGCAATTCCAAAACAAAGGGAAGTCGCACCAGGGTGCTCCCTCCAATTCACAGTCACCGGCATGAATGAACCCCACTCCGTCTATTGCAGGCCGAATTGACATGGAGGTGATCCCCAGTCCGGGGCCGAGAGTTCTTGGATGTTAGCCGCGATCCCGATACAGGGTAATTTCCGTTCCAGCCGTAGACTCTTGATCCACGCCCATCATTAACTCCAAGTAGCCAGTTCCAGAGTGATGATGGCCAGCGCGGGAAAGCAAGGCATGGTGAATTTGGCAGTCCCAGACTGGGACAAGGCTTGCTCATACAACTGCCCATCCAAGGATGGGGCTGATGGCATGCGATTAAGACAAAGCGCTGAAGTATTAGGTGGCCAGTTTCTGGGACTTAACATTTAGTGTCAGACGATTCTTCCGCCTTTGATTAACCCGCTCCAGGTAATCACAGCCACTCAGCCTGTATAAATGCAGGCCCGCCTGGAAACGATAACCGCCATTGAACTGGCATCGGTTAAAACAAATCAGTTTCAAACTGGGTCTGGCAATGGATTGCCTTCCGAGCCAAGCCGCCCAAGGCCGGGAGATGGCACTTCTCTAACATGTGGCCTGTCCCAGTCTGGGACTGCGCTTTAAGTAGCATCACATTCTTCAGCTGGATCAAAATCAACAGGAACACTCAGCCACTCCAAATGTTAAAAGGCAGCCTCAGCCTGGGACGCCACTTCCTTAGGAACTGGCATTGGTGTTCAAACAAACCAGTCCCAGACTGGGACTGACCATGGATCGCATTCCGAAGGATGCCGCACAAGGCCGGTGGGAATGCATACCTCTTACGTGCGGATTGTCCCAGTCTGGGACTGCTCTTGAAGTGGCAACTCTCTCTTCAGCCTGGGCCAGATTCCGGAGAGCCGCTCAGCCGCCTAAACTGTCAATAAGGCTGTCCCAGCCTAGGACGTCACTGCCTTGGAACTGGTATTGGCGCTCAAACAAGCCATCCCCAGACTGGGACCGGCTATGGGATCGACTACCTAGGCATGCCGCTCAAGACCGGGGGGAATGCATTCC
This sequence comes from Pseudomonas sp. AU12215, assembly GCF_001675465.2. Lineage (NCBI taxonomy): Bacteria > Pseudomonadati > Pseudomonadota > Gammaproteobacteria > Pseudomonadales > Pseudomonadaceae > Pseudomonas > Pseudomonas sp. AU12215. Next base: position 10,457 of record NZ_MACM02000024.1, on the reverse strand, counting down.
TCTTACGTGTAGCTTGTCCCAGTCTGGGACTACTCTTGAAGTAACAGCCTTCTCTTCAGCCTGGATCCGAACCCCCAGAAACGCTCAGCTACACAAACAGAAAAGAAGACAGTCCCAGACTGGGACCGACTCCCCACCGCCTTATTAGATGTCTCTAGCGCCAATCGCTGTCCCAGTCTGGGACAAAGGCATTAGTAGCCGCAGAACCATCAACAGAAGCAAGAATGGCCGGTGAAGCTCAGGCTGCATAAATCAGCCCTGACGTGGGCCACCAACTGCCATATGGACTGCAATAGGGCTTCAAACAAAGCGTCCCAGACTGGGACTGGCTATTGCAGCCGTAAAGAGGGAATGGAAGGTTCAGGCTGTCCCAGTCTGGGACTGGTAGATTGTGAACGAGATAGTAGAGGCTTCCCTAACGCTCTACGCCTCAGGCTGCATGGGAAATCACATCCAGCACCACCTGGCACACAAGTAACAGGACAATGCCATTCAAAATCAAGCCTGACATCCAAGAAAGGATCTCGATGCTCAACCAGTTTGATACCAATAAAGGAACAGATCGGCGTGACATGCTGATAAAAATCGCCATAATGGCTTAGACGATACAAAGCAAAACGCCCTGTATTTTTATGCTCAATGGAGTGATTTATGTCGAAACAAGCAGCAGCTGCTCAGATCGACTCGCCAAAACATCCTGCCGATCCACTCGTTGACGCCATCGCCGAGGTGATACACGGAGCTGAGGAGTCCCAGACTGAGACTCGAATTCTCGCCATCGCCAATCACAAGGGTGGTGTGGGGAAAACGACGACGGCTGTGAACTTGGCTGACTGCCTGGCTCAGCGTGGGAATTGGGTACTTGTCGTGGATCTCGATCCTCAGACAAACGCCTCTCAACATATCGGCAAAACGCACCCTGCACGTGTCGTTTACAACGCTTGCGAGCTGTTGAGTAACCACAAAACTGAAATTCGATCGTTCATTTACGAGGACACAACCATTGATGGAGTGCACCTCATCTATGGCTCCATCTCCCTGGAGAACGTCGATGAAGTCATCAAAAACGAATACCCGCGGCCAGTCGAGGTGCTCAAGGAGCGGCTGAAGCCTCTCATAGGGGCGTACGACTACATCATCATCGACTGCCCGCCGTCGCTGAAGCTTCTTACTCAAAACGCCATTGCTGCTGCAACGCACTACATCGTCCCAGTTGAGTCGGGTGCACCTTATGCAATTAATGGCCTTGACGACCTCAAGCGCCGTGTCGAAAAAGTGATGCTTGTAAACGAATCCCTCAACTTCCTGGGAGCTCTCCTAATCAAGCATGACGAGCGGCATGTGCTGTGCCGCGAGAACGAAGCTGATGCCATAGAACTCTTTGGAAAGCTCATTCCAGTGAAAATATCTACAACCACCAAGGTCAATCAGTCGATTGCACAGAAGGTGTCAGTTCGCATGGCTGAACGTAATAACAAAGTTTCAAAGCAATACCAGGAGTTGGCTGACTACATTGCAGAAGTAACTGCAGGCCAGGGCCTGAAGGCAGGGGAGGGCGCCAAATGAGCCAGCAAGCCGCAGAAACCAAGAAGCCTCAGCAGGGCGCTAAACCGGCCGGCACAACTGCAGGCGCCAAACCACGTCGACCGAACCCGCTGATTGGGTCCCTTTCGAAAGGTGCAGCAGCTCATCGGGAAGGCAATGAAAGTAGCGGTATCAACAACGATACAGACAGCAAGCTTGCCAAGAGCATACCTGTAGAGCTGATTGATCCCAGCCCCTGGCAGCCTCGCAGAACCTTCAATGAAAAGAAATTGAAGGAGTTGGCCGAGCTCATCGATGCACAAGGACTCTTGCAGCCTATCGAGGTTCGCGCCGTAAACAATCGGTACCAGCTGGTATCCGGCGAACGCCGTCTACGAGCTCACAAGCTACTCCAGCAACGTTTCATCCAAGCCTTCGTCATCGTCATCACAGACGAAGAGGCCTCCGCACGAGCACTCGTAGAGAATCTTGGTCGGGAAAACCTGACTGACTTTGAGGTATACCTGAGCATCAAGCGTCACTTGAAGGACTTCGGTGAGCACTTTGGATATGACCACTGGGGCATGGCCAAGAGTACGTACTTCCGCTTGATGGCGTTCGATTACTTCCCGCCAGCGGTTAATGATTTGCTTGCAGACTATCCTGAGCTCGTTAGTGCATACGCTGCCGATGAAGCTAAACGGTTAATCAACAGCGAGGTCGAGAAGGGCGCAGAGAAGGGCAAATACGACACCGCCCTTAAGACCCTGGTGCAACAAGCCATTGACGGCGGCAAAAAACTAACAAATCTGGCTTCACAGATTTTCACCTTCCTCAATCCCAACAAAACGCTTCCAAACAAAACCGAACTCAAGTTCCAGGGAGCAAAGGCTGGGGAGATCACTAAAAAAGCTAACCACACTCAACTGAAGCTGAATCATTCAGCTTTCAACGAGGAGAAACTGGCTAGACTTGAGTCCTTTATTTCAGATCTCCTGAACGAATAGGAGCCCTCCAGTGAAAAACGAAAATAAGGATGCTGGTCAGCAGCAGGGACTCGATCTTGAGCCTGCGAATCCTGCTGGCCGACGCTCATCCAGCGGGGGAGGGCAGAGGAAAGGGAGTGCTCTCTCGAGGATTGAACAGCGCACCCACGATATTCTCGAGAAGCAATCCAGGAAGCTCAAAGGCTGGGCTGAGGAGATTCGCGAGGCTCCAAACGAGCTACTTCGAAGCGCACTTTTTTCTGCCGGAAACAAGAACCGCCCCCGCGAGCACATCAAAAATGGCGAAATAGCCGCTTACGGGAACTGTCGGGTCCTTTATAACGGAGAGGAACTGAGACAGGACGATCTGGACGTATGGCTTGAGATCCTTCATGCCGCGCGTGATCAGGACCTCGATCAACCCATCTACTTCAACCCTCACGATATGAAGAAAGAGCTTCGTTACCCATATGGGACGAAGCATACAGAGCGGCTGAAGATGAACCTAACCAGGTTGAAAGCGACAGCTGTTGTGCTCCATTCCGATAGGCTGGAACGAGGGGTGTCGCTATCTCTGATTCGTAAATTTGAGTATTCGGACGATTCAGATGAGCAAGGCACTCCAAAAGACGACATGTGGTACGTCGAGCTCGAGCCAGAGATCGCCATTCTATTCGGCGGCGGTGTCTACTCAACGCGAATCGAGAAAGAGCAAAGGATGAACTTGAGTGGGAACCTGGCCAAATGGCTTCATGGCTTCTACGCCAGCCACAAGGACCCATATCCGGTTCACTACAAGACGCTACTCAAGAACGCTGGCTCACGCTGCTCAAGTGATGGGAAGGCTAAACAGCTCATCAAGGGTGCGATGGACGAGCTGAAGCTCTCAGGGTTCCTGAAAGATTGGCGAATGGATAAGACCGGAAAGGTAGAAGTCGAGCGGAATCGCTTCGCGGCAATCACCCAGGAGTGACAAGCCCAATAGAAACCCCGCAAACGCGGGGTTTTTTTTCGTCAGTAGAAAACTGATTTTGAGGTAAGAAGCCACCTGACCATGAGGTAACAGGGTAGGGCGCCCGAAGGAGAGAACGACCTAACTATGAGGTAAAAAATGGGTTTCTAGGGAAAGGCCCCCAAACCGGCCCGGCCAAGGGGGCTAATAGAAGCGTAAAAGCTTCTGGAGGGCTGATGTACCGTGGACCTTGGTTGGGTACCAATCGACGTAAACTGAGGCACCGAGATCCGTATGATCTAGAACTTTTTACCCCATAGTCAGGGAAAGGGGCTTTGGAGCCTTACTTCAAAGTCAGGACGGCTAGATTCGAGATGAAGTGAAATCATAATTCCCTTATAAATCAGTGCCTTAGACTAATACTTACCTCAAGATCAGGAGAATTACCTCAAAGTAAGGTCGATTTACCTCATCTTGAGGTAATCACTCTGGCAGACCTAAACCCTTATGAATCAAGGCTTTGCGGCAGGTTCCTAGCAATCAAAGCGAAAAAAGTACGCTAATACCTCATAATGAGGACACATTACCTCATGGTGAGGTAGGAATACCTCACGGTAAGGTAAATTTACCTCTTAGTGAGGTAATTAGAAAACAGCTGAAACCCTTATAAATCAAGGCCTTCAGAGAGTTATCTACAGCCCTTAACCTGCTTTTAACCAGTATTTAACCTGCTTCTAACCGGTTAAGGGATTTGAGGAATTTCTTGAGGGGCTAAAAGCAAAAGCCTTCAGCGGGGGAGAGGTGGAATGCTAGGAGTATAGACGACCTGCAGTACCTCGAAGAATAGCCAAACACGTTGCTGCATCAAAGCCTGTCTGAGCTGAAAGCACCTGCAGCCCAAGAGCCCCAAGCTTGAATACAGCATCAGGCGTCATGGGCACCTTCACTGCGTACTCTGGTTGGGACAGCTTCACGTAAATCCGACGATGAGCGGGTTGATTGACCAGGTGGATCGACTTGTTACGCTTAGCACCATGGTTTCGAGCTTCAAACTCAACAGTCAGCCCAAGAACGCAACACAAGAGCCCAGGCACCTCACGATCTGACAGCTGAAGGATTATCTTGTTACCCCAATCGAATCCTGTACCTGCCTTGTTACAGCCATCTACGGATAACACAGGCGCCTGAGCCTCACTGCTACCCAGTTCGAATTTTAGCGCCCCATTGGATCCGTATACGTGAAAACCCAGGGGCTTCTCGCCTTGTTCAACCATCACTTCTCCCTCAACGAAGATACTTCGTTGCGTGACCTGAACCAGGGACTCATGCTTTGAATCCCCGCCCTATAGCCAATGATGCGCTACCAATCCTCGCAGCAAATCCGCGGATCAGGCCTCACATCCCGATCGATGACATCTGGAGGAGAGGGGGCTAGGACCGTTGTGGCCATCCCCCAATTCACTCGTCACCCTTCTTCGTAGGCTTACCCTTGCCAGTGGTAAGGCGCTCCATCAAATCAGCGTTCTGGCGCTGGACTTCCTGCAGAACGCCGGAGACCTTAGCTGCTTCACGCGAACTCTCTTCGGCATGGTGCCGAGACTGGGTTGCCTCATCTTTCAAGGACGCATGCGAGCGCTGTAGCTCAGCAAGTTGAGCGCTGACAGTAGCCACTTGATGTTGAAGATCTTCCGCCTGCTGCTGCTTAGTTTCGAGAGCGCCTCTCACACGCTGCAGCTCTCCAGCTGCCGCCTCAGCCTGGGCAAGCGCCTGGGCTAGTTTCGCCTGAGCATCAGAAAGGGCCGTTTGGCGTTGTTCAGACTGTTCATTGGCCGAATCCAGGCGTGCTTTAGCCGTTGCCAGGTTCTCACTCAAAAGCTCGAGCTGGGAGGCCGCTGCGGACTTCTGTTGCTCCATTTCCGAAGCATGGGCAACTCGAGCCTGGGAGAGCTCCTGCCGAACATTGGATGTCTCGATGTGGGCTAACCCAAGCTCTTCTTTCAGATCATTTGCCCGACGCTCGTTCTCTTCAGCTCTGGTCGACTGCTGGACAAGATTTTCCCGTGCTTCGGTTAGCTGCTGCAGGAGAGACTGGTTCTGCTGGGCAAGCTGCTCTTTTTCGCGTTGCACCACAGCCAGCGCTTCACGAGCCTCGTCAGCAGCAGCAACCGCTCCTTCATAGGCTTCAGCCAGTTCACGCCGCATCGTCTCGTTATCAGACCTTTCCAACTCCCACTTGGCCTCCGCATCTCGCAAGTGAGCATTGGCTTGCTCCTGAGCTGCCGCCCAGACAATCCCTACCGCCTCAAGGTGAGCTTGGTTTACCGGCTCAGGAACCTCCACCGTGACTAGTACCGGCCTAGCCGTTTGTTGGCGCTTCCACTCCCGGTAAACGATGGAGCAGATGTTCATGTCCGCCTTGGCTTTCGCTCGAACCTCAGCCTGCGTTGGGAACTGATCGCTGCGGCCGAGCTGGTCGTAAAGCTCTTCGATGGCGCTAACGATTCGAGCGCGTACTTCAGGATTGACGTTGATCGGTTCCATGACATGCTCCGGGAAGGATTACCATAAGAATAATATTATTATTATTCTTATTATGCAATTATGGATTACGCACTATGCTTGGCCAGTTCTGCCGGGCAGAGTCGTGAAGGCGAACAGGGTCCTGCCCGAAATGAAGGCGATCACGTACCGGGCGGCGATGGGGAGTGAAGGAGGTTGAGGGCAGAGGAGGGCAGTGATAAATTCATCGGCGGTGACAGTCGCACGCCATCCGCCCGCAAGGAAAAGCCACCACAGCGACTAGCTTCAAAACGTCAAGCACACTCCAGCTGACAACTCTCTGCGAACGCAGAGCGAGCGGGCCGTTCATCAGTCGTTCTGTGGGAGATTGTCATGAACACCCATTTCCCTGGGTTGAACAGTTTTGACCGCCGCGCCCTCGAGCTCGACGTCGACTACACATTCGCTTGGATCAAGAGCTCCCCATCAGTCTTCATCGAAGAGCTGCTGGACCGGATCAAGTTCTGCGCTCGAAACCTGAAGAAGGTTGCGGGTATCCAACAAACCAAAGCACTCGAAGCGCTTGCTGAATCCCTTTCTTTCAGCACCTGGCACGAGCTGCACAACCATCTGAATATGGCCAACAGCTTCGGCTCCGAAGGCGCCAATGATCAGTGGATCCTCAAACTCCAGACAGCACTCGTGCTCACCATCAAGGCGAAGCCTTGCTTGCCCTTAGGGCTCGAGCAGGCCGCGGCGATGCAGAGTTTTGCCAGCAACCTGGCTGAAGCGAGCGGTCAGACTGAACAGTTAGTCCTGGACGGAGTAACTGCAAAGCTCTGCGGTGCACTCACTTGGGAGGAGGTACTCACTCGATCTCCCCTACAGACAAAGTCGCCGCTGTATCGATTCGTCGTTGACAGCCATGACCCGAATGATTCGCGGTTTGTGACCAGCGACGCTTGCGATGAGTTGATCGAACAGATGTACGAGCTACATTCTGATTTCGAAGTAGTCAGCGATCAGGAGAGGGTGAGCATTCTTGCCTGGCTCCAGAATGCACTGAAGCAGCAGCCCCAGTTTTTCGAAGGGGGACTGATGCTGGCGTCATTGCTTGACGAGGTAGGTGATCCTTCAGCACTGACGATCGCGGAAAAGTACCTGGGTTTGGCCAATGCACTGGTTCCAAAGGGGTTCCGCAAAAAGATCTTGTGGGCCTGGCAAAGCAACCGGTTCTATCACCGCCTGCAGTATTTGGTGCTCGACATCCTCAACCGGGATGGCTCGACCGTTGGCGATCTGAATCGCGCAATCAAGGTCGCCAAGAAAATGTTGAGGCTAAACCCCAGCGACAACTTGGGGATTCGGTACTTGCTTCCGTTGCTGCTTCTGCAGATGGGCTGGAGTGATGACGCTTTGAGTGAGTGTGCCCGCTTCAGAGATGAAGACGGTGGAGAGGCGCTGCTGGTGAAGTCCTTCTGCGCCTATGCCAACGGCGATCTCAATGCATTCAGAAACGATCTCGTCGCCGCGCTTTTCAAGGTGCCAGCCTTGAGGTTGTTCTTGTTGGACGATCTCGATGAGCTACCTGATAGTGATGAAGGTTTCCGCGGAATCATTCCGGACATGGATTCGCTGACTCGCTTCGCCTGGCCGGCTTACCTGGTGACAGAGGGTCTCGAGGAAGCGTGCCGATCGGTTCTTGAGGATGAAATTCTCATCAAGGCAGAAGCTGAGTTGCGGGGGCTTTGGCACGAGATGCCGCGCGGGCCTTCAGCTGAGCGATTTGATGCCATGAGGAAGTACGACAATCGAGTTGCGCACTGGAAGAAAACGCTCGCGCAGCACTTCACCGGCTAATCTCAGCCCTCTCATTTGCTTGCCCTGGTGCCCACTGGATCTGCAGTCGGTCAGCGGGGCGAGTTCCTTCTTAAGCGGCGACTCCCTTTCTGCCGGGCCTGGCTCTATCTGGACCTGCCGGTGAGAGGCCGTGCATGCGAAATCACGCGAAAACCTTGTAGGGCATTTGTCGATCATTAGTCGATGTCCGTCTCGACGACGGCCGCATGGACAATTCATCGACTAACGATCGACAGCGTAAAGACGGGAGAGCCCGCAGATTGGGGGAGAAGGGGCCGCATAATACCACCCCTGTAGCACGTCTATCCCGTGATCGGCGCCCCTCCCACCTCCCACCTCCTACGCCGACCTGTACCTCCCCAAAAAGCCTGGACCGTGCCCGCCGGCGGCACTGTGCGGGACCTCTTACACCCTAGACCTGGCCCCTCCTTGACCGGCCCGCGCTTGCGCGATTGAAGGTAAGAGGGAGGAAAAAGGAAGGAAAAAAGAAGGAAAGATGTAAAGGCGGGCGGAATAGGGTGGGTGTGCAGGGAGGGAGGGTTGCGGTTACATACACACGTGCTACAGGGGTGGTATTATAGAGGTGGAGTTTGTGAACCGAGGACACGGCTATGCACGAACGAATCCAGGCGGCTTACGCCGAAATGCGCCAAGCAATCATCGCTTTCAACGAACGATGGCCATCTCTAGTGATCAGTGGGGTCGTATGGCGCCTGCCGCTGCTTACGGAGCAGAAAACGCCGGATCTGATACCGGTGACGCGGTTAGAGGGTGATAACGCCGTACAGGCAGCCGTAGAGGCGTTGCTGGCGTTCGAGCTCGACCTGGGCCAGGCACCAGGTACTGTCATTCGACTGCCTGGCTACTTCGTTCTTGAAGAGTCGGTGCTGGAGCAGGTGAGGGCAATCAACGCGCTGAAGGAAGCACTCGATGGAGCGATCGAGGTTACGCGCCTGGAATTGAACATGATCAAGGACGCGCGGCCGCGGATTATGCGGCGAGCGCTGGGGGCGAACTTCAACACCAATCAGCTGCTGCGCAAGATCCATTCCTTCGAAATGCCCCCGCGTCTGCTGACGTTCACTTGGGCCGGCCACACGCCTGGGACAACCCGAATCCCCGTCGGCCAGCTACGAGAGAAGCTCGAGGCCGAGGCGCAGCTTCGCGCCGATCGAGAGCGGGTGGCCATCGACACCACACCTGAGTGGCAAGAGTTGCGATCGCTTGTGAACATGGACGCCGGCGAGCACCTGGTGCAATACAAGAAGGTGGCTCCACATCCTCGCGCCATGCTCTGGTTTTCTGGAAACTCGCGGTACGATGCGATGATTCATGCAAACCTGCCGGTGTTTGTCGTAGCTGGCCCGGTGGATCTCGAGGTGGTTGAGTTGCAGAGCTTCAGCAGAGCCGAGCGTACCTCGCCCAGGGCGGACAAGAAGACGCGAGACGAGGCAGTCCGCCGACTCGACATTTACGTGCCCCCGAAGAAACGCAGAAAGCCAGCAAAGGCGCCAACTGTTGTAGAAGTGAATGCTGAGGCCCTTGAGCGATCGACTTACTCGCCGTCGATCGACAGTTAGCGGATACCAGTAGGGTAGGGGGGGTTGCAGTTTTGAGAGGCGGGTTAATCTGTACTCAACAGATAAAGGGGGATAACCCATGGACACCAAACGAATCATCCAAGCTGAAGCTGCTCGAGCAGAAGCATTGATCGGTAAGTACCTTGGCTTCTACGCCGGCGACCTGATCCTGACCGAGCTGAACATCATGGCCATCGACGATGTTTCTGACGACTTCAAGCGCTGCGTACAAATGATCCAGGATCTGCTGGATGCTTCGCCGTCGAAACAGGTGGCGCGAAACATGGTCAACCTGGTTGACGCGCTGACTGACCTGGTCCGAGTTCCCCGTCTCCGCCAGCCGCTCATGCGCATGTGGGAGATTGAGGAGACCATTTCCAGCGGTGGCTTCTGGTTCATCCGCCATGCAGTGGTGATCTTCATGGCGTTCTTGGGGGTATGTTTCGTCGACGATGACATGAACACCCGCGAGATGGTGATCAGCTATGCTGCCGGCCTGGTCGGATTCATCTCGTTGGCTCTCAACCTGACCCACTTCAAGGAGCCTGTCCGCGCATTTTTTATCGGAGTTCCAGTGGTTCTAGCTGGGTGTGCTCTGGTGACCGCGGCCGGCAATGAAACCCTGATGATGTTCGGGCTCATGCTACTGTCGATTGGCCTCTTCCTGAAGTCGGTGGTTGGCATGTTCCAAGACCGTAACAATGGGAATAGCGCTCCGTACGATGATGAGTCGAGTCGCCACGACTCGTCGTCAGCACTGTTCGAAGATGACGCCGACCCTTTCCTGCACAACCACGCTGGCTTCGTACCATATGCTGCAGACGACTGAGTTGCAGCAGCTACAGTGCCCCCGCCTAGGCGGGGTTTTTTTTATGGTGCATGGCGCACATCGGGTAGGAGGCGGCCTCACGGCCGCCGTCCTCCCACACCACCGTGCGTACGGTTCCGTACACGGCGGTTCAGGCCATGCGGTTAAGCCGATTGATCGTATCCAGTATCGAGACCAGTCCAAGCCTGTCCCAGAGCTTCTTCGGCAGCGCCTGATTCATATGCGGC
>NZ_MACM02000023.1:0-101133 GCF_001675465.2 Pseudomonas sp. AU12215 | reverse complement strand
CGACTGACGCGAAGGTTTCATCCTGCTCCGAACGGTMCCCTCTCCCCTTGGGAGAGGGCTAGGGTGAGGGATGGCCCAAGCGCAGAGATATCTCGTAGGAGCGGATCAGCAGCGCGTCCCGTGGTTGCGCCGGAAGGTCTCCTCCCCCATGGCGGCAATCTGCCCTTCGATCAGCGCATCGAACGGACGCAGCAGGTCGGCGTGGGATTGCGGTGCGTCCAGCGCATCGAGGGCATGCACCACGGCTTCGATGGTGGACAGAGCCCCTTCGGCCGGCGCCTTGCGCAGGCGGTAGCGCGAGGTGAGACCTTCCGGCAGCACAACGCGCGGCAGCGCGGCGAGGTTCGGATTGAGGTGCAGCAGCTTGCGCGCCTTGCGCCAGGTGCCATCGGGCACCACCAGCAGGCGCGGTTTATCCACAGGCCGAGCAGCCAGTTCGCCCAGCACCAGGGCGGACTCGCCGGGAAACAGCAACCAGGCATCCCAGGCGGACAGGTCCAGGCCGCTGAAATCCTCACCGACCATCAATTCGGCATTGATCAACCCAAGAGCTGCCAGCCGCGCGGTATTCAGCGCATGGCCGGCCTCGCTCGGATGCTGCAACAACAGGACGCGGGTGCGGTTATCCACACGGGGAATCAGCGCACACAGGCAATGATCCAGCGGGCGCTCGCAGCGCGGGCAACGGGCGCGGCTCATGACTGGCTCGGCTGGGTGCGCAGCAGGTCGCGGAAGTTCTGGATCAGCGGCTCGCGGGAACGGCCGCGGCGCAGGATCAGCGAGAACGGTGCCTGGTAGCCGAAGGTCGCCGGCAGCAACGCACGCAGGCGGCCCTGCTCCACCCAGGGGTGGGCGTAGTGTTCGGGCAGGTAGCCGATATAGCCGCCGGAGAGAATCAGGATCAGCTGCGCCTCCATACTCTCCACGGTGCCGGCGCTGTGCTTGAAGCCGTGCCGCGCCAGCTCCGCCTGGCTCCAGTAGCCACGGCCGACCATGCGCTGCTGGGTGATCAGCTCGGCGGGAATGCGCCGGCCGTCGAACAGCGGGTGGCGGTCGCTGCAGTACAGCCAGTGCTGCTCTCTATAAAGAGGCTGGTAGACCAGGCCGTTCATCCGGCTGAAGAAGGAGCCGATGGCCAGGTCCAGGCGGTTGTCCAGCACCGCCAGCTGCAACTCGTAGGGGCTCTGCACCTGTAGGTGCAGATGCACCGCCGGGTGCAGGCTGCTGAAGGAACCGATCACATCCGCCAGCGGCAGCGCCGGGTCGCTCACGGTGGAATCCAGCACGCCGAGGTTCAGGGTGCCGCGCAGCTCGCCTTTCAAGGTCGCGGCATAGCGCTCGAAGCCTTCCAGCTCGCCGAGGATGCGCAGGGTTTCCTGGTGGAACAGCTCGCCCTTGCTGGTCAGGCCGAAGCCGCCGCGACCACGGTGGCAGAGCACGATGCCCAACTGGTTCTCCAACTGGCTCATGTAGGTGCTGATCGCCGAGGTCGACAGGTTCAACTCCTGCTGGGCGGCGGCGAAGCCCTGGCTACGCACCACGCAGGCGAAAATCCGCAGCAGTTTGACGTCGGGCAATGCGCTCGCGCTCATGAAGACTCCGCAAAACCGCGGCCGGGCCGCTCTAGTTCAGTAGTTTCTATACCTGAAAAACGGATGATAGCAAGCCACCTATCTATTCAGGAACCGCAGGCCACAAGCCCGGCGAGCCGTCTGCTGCGGCAAGGTGGCGCAGTCTAGCGACCGTTATTAGTTTATAAAACTCTGAAGTGATTATTTGTAGCCAGCGATTTTTTCCACTACCCGGCGTGGAGAGAATCCGGCCCTAAGTATCAACAAGCCTGTTTCCACGAAGACAGCGATCAGCCTGAGGCCCTCCCCATGGACAAGAAACTTCACCAGCCCCTGGGCGGTAACGAAATGCCGCGTTTCGGCGGCATTGCCACCATGATGCGCCTGCCGCATATCCAGTCCCCCGAAGAGCTCAACCAGCTCGATGCCGCCTTCGTCGGCGTACCCCTGGACATCGGCACCTCCCTGCGCTCCGGCACTCGTTTCGGGCCGCGCGAAATCCGCGCCGAGTCGGTGATGATCCGTCCGTACAACATGGCCACCGGCGCTGCGCCGTTCGACTCGCTGAACATCGCCGACATCGGTGACGTGGCGATCAACACCTTCAACCTGATGGAAGCCGTACGCATCATCGAAGAGGCGTACGACAAGATCCTCGACCACGGCATCCTCCCGCTGACCCTGGGCGGCGACCACACCATCACCCTGCCGATCCTGCGGGCCATCCACAAGAAGCACGGCAAGGTCGGCCTGGTCCACATCGACGCCCATGCCGATGTGAACGACCACATGTTCGGCGAGAAGATCGCCCACGGCACCACCTTCCGCCGCGCGGTGGAAGAAGGCCTGCTGGACTGCGACCGCGTGGTGCAGATCGGCCTGCGCGCGCAGGGCTACACCGCCGAAGACTTCAACTGGAGCCGCAAGCAGGGCTTCCGCGTGGTGCAGGCCGAAGAGTGCTGGCACAAGTCGCTGGAACCGCTGATGGCCGAAGTCCGCGAAAAGGTCGGCGGCGGCCCGGTGTACCTGTCCTTCGACATCGACGGCATCGACCCGGCCTGGGCGCCCGGCACCGGCACCCCGGAAATCGGCGGCCTGACCACCATCCAGGCGATGGAAATCGTCCGTGGCTGCCACGGCCTGGACATCATCGGCTGCGACCTGGTCGAGGTCTCCCCGCCGTACGACACCACCGGCAACACCTCGTTGCTCGGCGCCAACCTGCTCTACGAAATGCTCTGCATCCTCCCGGGCGTAGAGCGTCGCTGAGCGCACGAGCACCTACATGAATAACGACGCCTGCGTAGCACAGGTGCTGGAGGCTGCCCGCGAGCTCGTGGCAGCCTTCGCGCGCACCGACACCGAAGCCTACTTCGCCGCCTTCAGCGAAGACGCCTCCTTCATTTTCCACACCTGGCCGGTGCCGCTGCTGTCGCGCGCGGCTTATCGCGAGGTGTGGGAGGGCTGGCTGCGTGACGATGGTTTCGAGGTCCTTGACTGCCTTTCGAGCAACACCTTTGTGAGCCTGCAGAGCGAAGACGTGGCGGTGTTCTGCCACGACGTCGCCACGCGGCTGCGCATCCAGGGAGAGGAAAGCCTGAACCACGAACGGGAGACCATCGTCTTCCGCCGTGATCCGAAACAGGGCCGCTGGCTGGCCACACACGAGCACCTGTCACCGTCTCCGACGCCATAAAGACAGGGCTCCCCGGGAGGAAGTCATGGATAACAAGAACAACGCACACGCAATCACAACGATCGAGACATTCGGGGTCGAACAGATCCCGGATCACGAACGCAACGCCACGCCCACCGACCTGTTCCGCATGATCTTCGGTGGCGCCAACACCTTCGCCACCGCCGTGCTGGGCAGCTTCCCGGTACTGTTCGGCCTGTCGTTCCAGGCCGGCGTCTGGGCCATCGTGCTCGGCGTGCTGGTCGGTTCGCTCATCCTCGCGCCGATGGGCCTGTTCGGCCCGCTCAACGGCACCAACAACGCGGTCTCCTCGGGCGCCCACTTCGGCGTACACGGGCGGATCGTCGGTTCGTTCCTGTCGCTGCTCACTGCGGTCGCGTTCTTCTCCCTCTCCGTGTGGAGCTCGGGCGATGCGCTGATCGGTGGCGCCAAGCGCCTGTTCGACCTGCCGGAAACCGACCTCACCCTGGGCCTGGCCTACGGTCTGTTCGCCGTGCTGGTGCTGATCGTCTGCATCTACGGCTTCCGCTTCATGCTGATGGTCAACAAGATCGCCGTATGGGCCGCGAGCCTGCTGTTCCTGCTCGGCCTGTTCGCCTTCGCAGGCCCGTTCGACGCTGGCTACGCTGGCACCGTGCAGATGGGCAGCGAAGGTTTCTGGGCCGCCTTCATCGGCGCCGCCCTGCTGGCGATGAGCAACCCGGTGTCCTTCGGCGCCTTCCTCGGTGACTGGGCGCGCTACATCCCGCGCCAGACCTCGCAGAAGCGCATCATGCTGGCCGTGATCTGCGCCCAGCTGGCCACCCTGATCCCGTTCCTGTTCGGCCTGGCCACCGCCACCATCGTTGCCGTCAACGCTCCGGACTACATCGCGCAGAACAACTACGTCGGCGGCCTGCTGGCCGTTTCGCCGAGCTGGTTCTTCCTGCCGGTGTGCCTGATCGCGGTAATCGGCGGCATGTCCACCGGCACCACCTCGCTGTACGGCACCGGCCTGGACATGTCCAGCGTGTTCCCGCGCCTGCTCAACCGCGTACAGGCGACCCTGCTGATCGGCCTGCTGTCCATCGCCTTCATCTTCATCGGTCGCTTCGCCGCGAACCTGGTGCAGAGCGTGTCCACCTTCGCCGTGCTGATCATCACCTGCACCAGCCCCTGGATGGTGATCATGATCCTCGGCCTGATTATCCGTCGTGGCTTCTACCACGCCGATGACCTGCAGGTGTTCACCCGTGGCCAGGAAGGCGGCGCCTACTGGTTCCACAACGGCTGGAACTGGCGCGGCATGGGCGCGTGGATCCCGAGTGCGGCCCTGGGCCTGTGCTTCGTCAACCTGCCGGGCCAGTTCGTCGGCCCCCTCGGCAACCTGGCCGGCGGCATCGACATCAGCCTGCCGGTCACTCTCGGCATGGCCGCCCTGCTCTACGTGGCCCTGCTGCGGACCTTCCCGGAACCCGCTGGCGTGTATGGCCCCAAGGGCCCGCGCTGGGTGGCCAGCCATGATCGCCCAGTGCGCAGCATCAGCGAGCCGGCAGCCTGATCCAGGCTTCGCGGCCTGACGCGAAGCGCTCTACCTGAAAGCCCTCATCGGACCGGTCGCCGCCGGTCCGATGCCCTACCGCACGCCACAAGCGCGCGGCAACAATGACAATGCAAGTGTGAGGAGCCGACCATGGCGTTAGATCTGATCGTCGTACTGATATATGCCGCTGGCATGTTGTGGCTGGGCTGGTACGGCATGCGCCGCGCCAAGACCCACGAAGACTACCTCGTGGCCGGCCGCAACCTCGGCCCGTCGTTCTACATGGGCACCATGGCCGCCACCGTCCTGGGCGGCGCCTCGACCGTGGGCACCGTGCGTCTGGGCTACGTCCACGGCATTTCCGGCTTCTGGCTGTGCGCCGCCCTGGGCGCCGGCATCATCGCGCTGAACCTGTTCCTGGCCAAGCCACTGCTCAAGCTGCGCATCTTCACCGTCACCCAGGTCCTGGAGCGTCGCTACAACCCGATGGCCCGCCAGGCTTCGGCGGTGATCATGTTCGCCTACGCGCTGATGATCGGCGTGGTCTCCACCCTGGCCATCGGCACCGTCATGCAGGTCCTGTTCGGCCTGCCGTTCTGGGTGTCCGTGCTGCTGGGCGGCGGCGTCGTGGTGATCTACTCCACTATCGGCGGCATGTGGTCCCTGACCCTGACCGACATCGTGCAGTTCATCATCAAGACCGTCGGCCTGATGTTCATCCTGCTGCCGATCTGCCTGTACCGCGTGGGCGGCTGGGACGAACTGGTGGCGAAGCTGCCGGCGACCGCCTTCAGCTTCCACACCATCGGCTACGACACCATCATCACCTACTTCCTGATCTACTTCTTCGGCATCCTGATCGGCCAGGACATCTGGCAGCGCGTGTTCACCGCCCGCGACGAGAAGGTCACCAAGTACGCCGGCACCGCCGCGGGCGTGTACTGCGTGATCTACGGCCTGGTCGGCGCGCTGATCGGCATGTGCGCCAAGGTGCTGCTGCCCGACCTGGACAACGTCAACAACGCCTTCGCCGCCATCGTCAGCGCCGCCCTGCCGGACGGCATCCGTGGCCTGGTGATCGCCGCCGCCCTGGCCGCGATGATGTCCACCGCCAGCGCCGGCCTGCTCGCCGCCTCCACCACCATCACCGAGGACCTGCTGCCGATCGTCACCGGCCAGCGCTCCACCCGCCTGAGCCTGAACCGCATCTGCACCCTGGTTACCGGTGTCGTGGTCCTGGCCATCGCCCTGGTGGTGAACGACGTGCTCAGCGCCCTGACCCTGGCGTACAACCTGCTGGTCGGCGGCATGCTGATCCCGCTGATCGGCGCCATCTACTGGAAGCGCGCCACCACCGCCGGCGCCATCACCAGCATGGCCCTGGGCTTCGTCACCGCGCTGGTGTTCATGCTCAAGGATGGCTTCGACGCCAACACCCCGATCTACTACAGCCTGGCCATCGGCCTGATCAGCTTCATCGTCGTCAGCCTGCTGTCGCCCCGCCCGGCAGCTGTCGCCGACGCGGCCTGACAAGACCTTGCGCTAGGCAAAAGGGCGCGGCGAGCTGATCTCCGCGCCCTTTTGCATGATTAACGACCACCTCACCCACGAACTCCAAGGAACTGCCATGACCACCTGCGGCGAATTCCTCGTCAAGCAACTCGAAGCCTGGGGCGTGGATACCGTCTTCGGCATCCCCGGCGTACACACCGTCGAGCTGTACCGCGGCCTGCCCCACAGCGGCATCCGCCACATCACCCCGCGCCACGAACAGGGCGCCGGCTTCATGTCCGACGGCTACGCGCGCGTCACCGGCAAGCCGGGCGTGTGCTTCATCATCACCGGCCCGGGCATGACCAACATCCTCACCGCCATGGGCCAGGCCTACGCCGACTCCATCCCCATGCTGGTGATCAGCAGCGTCAACGAACGCTCGCGCCTGGCCCACGGCAACGGCTACCTGCACGAGCTGCCGAACCAGCGCGCCATGGTCGCCGGCGTCAGCGCCTTCAGCCACACGCTGATGAGCGTCGAGGAACTGCCGGCCGTGCTGGCCCGCGCCTTCGCCGTGTTCGACAGCGAGCGTCCGCGTCCGGTGCATATCGAGCTGCCGCTGGACATCATCACCGCCCCGGCCGATCACATGCAGGTGCGCCCGCGCGTGCAACTGGCCCGCCCTGCCCCGGCCCGCTCGCCGCTGCATGAAGCCGCCGCCAAGCTGGCCAAGGCAAAGAACCCGCTGCTGCTGCTCGGCGGCGGCTGCGTAGAAGCCCAGGCTGAAGCCCGCGCGCTGGCCATCGCGCTTGACGCACCGACCGCGCAGACCATCAACGCCAAGGGCCTGCTGCAGCCGGAACATCCGCTGCTGATCGGCAGCAACCAGTCGCTGATTCCGGTCCGTGAGCTGGCGTTGGAGGCCGACGTGGTCCTGGCCATCGGCACCGAGCTGGGCGAGACCGACTATGACGTGGTGTTCGATGGCAACTTCAAGATCGGCGGCGAACTGATCCGCATCGACATCGACCCGCAACAGCTAATGCGCAACTACGCACCGAGCATCGCCATCCACAGCGACGCCCGCACCGCCATGCGCGCCCTGCTCGACCTGCTGCCGGCCCGCGAAGCTGACGCAGGCAGCCCAGGCGCCCAGCGCGCGGCCAAGGTTCGCGCGCAACTGGCCGAGGACTTCAGCGGCTGGGCGCATTACCGCGAGCTGTTCGGCAAGATCCTCGAGGTACTGCCCGATGCGCGCTTCGTCGGCGACTCGACGCAGACTGTCTACAGCGGCAACCACCTGGTGGAACTGGACGGCGGCCGTCGCTGGTTCAACGCCTCCACCGGTTACGGCACCCTGGGCTACGGCCTGCCGGCCGCCATCGGCGCCAAGCTCGGCGAACCGGGCCGCCCGGTGATCAGCCTGATGGGCGACGGCGGCCTGCAGTTCACCCTGACCGAGCTGGCCAGCGCCGTGGAGGCCAAGGTGGGCATCATCGTCCTGCTGTGGAACAACCACGGCTACGGCGAGATCAAGCGCTACATGGAACGCCGCGACATCACCCCGCTGGGCGTGGACATCTACACCCCGGACTTCCTCGCCATCGCCAAGGGCTTTGGTTGCGCCGCCGAGCGCGCCCGCGACCACGCGCACCTGCAGGAACTGCTGCGCAACGCCCCGAGCGATCGCCCGCTGATCGTGGAAGTGATGGAAGCGGCGCCCTTCGCACCCTGATCCATCCGCTGAGCGGGGCGGGTTGTCCAAACCCGCCCCACCCCTGCCCTCTCCCTCCGGGAGAGGTTAGGGTGAACGCACAGCCACCCGCGATCCGCGCGCTGGCGCGCCGCGCATTCCACCCGGAATCCGAGTCATGAAGATCGTCACCCGCGACCGCTGGTTCGAGGTCCGTCACTGCTACGACGGCGTCAGCCTGATCCACGAGCCGTACGTCCGCCCCTTCTACCGCTGCAACCTGTGGCATATCCAGGGCCGCGCCCGCGATGTATTGGTGGACAGCGGCTCCGGCCTGGTGAGCCTGCGCGAGCAGCTTCCCTGGCTCACCGAGCGCCCGCTGCTGGCGGTGGCCAGCCACACCCACTTCGACCATATCGCCGGCCACCACGAGTTCGACGAACGCCTGGTGCACCCGGCCGAAGCCGATATCCTTGCCAGCCCCGACGGCGAGCGCACCCTGGCCACCGCCTTCGTCGACGACGAGATGTTCGACGCGCACCCGGACTGCCCACTGTGCTACGCCGAATACCGGGTGAAAGCCGCGCCGGCCACCCGCACCATCGACGAAGGCGACGTACTCGACCTGGGCGACCGTACCCTGCAGGTCCTGCATACGCCGGGGCATTCACCGGGCGGCATCAGCCTGTGGGAGGAGAAGACGCAGACGCTGTTCTCCGGCGACATCATCTACGACGGCCCGCTGATCGAGGACGCCTACCACTCCAATCTCGACGACTACGCCGCCAGCCTTTCGCGCCTGCGCGAGTTGCCGGTGCGCACCGTGCATGGCGGGCACTTCCCGAGTTTCTCCGGGGAAAGGCTGAAAAGGATGATCGACGACTGGTTCAAGGCCCACGAATGACGGACAAGAAAAAACCCGCCGGCTGGCGGGTTTTCCTTTTGCGGTAGCGGGCGCGATCAGTAGCGCCGGCGCTGCTCCATCAGGCGACGTTGCTCGTCGCTGCGGACGGGGATGGGTTGCAGACGTGGAGGCTCGATCAGGCCGAGCGTGACACCGAGTTTCCACGCAATGCTTTGCAGCCAGACTTTCATGGATACCTCCTCGTGCGAATTCGGGTCGGGCGGCCCGTTACCACCATGGGCCGCCCTAGGAAGAATAGCCCGGCGTCCCACTCTCCGCCCGTGCCACTCACTCCTTGAAACAAAGACTATCGTCTTACCCCGCCGCGACGCCTGACCTGAATCAAGAGCGCGACAGTTCCCCCTCAGCGCGAAAGCATCCGGCGAATCCACTGCTCGCTGCTCACCAGGGTAATCCCCGCCAGCACCAGCGCGGCGCCCGCGACGAAATTCAGGGTCAGCGGTTCGCCGAGGATCAGCACGCCGAAGGCGATGCCGAACATCGGCGTCATGAAGGAAAACACCGCCAGGTTCGACGCCAGATAGCGGCGCAGCAGCCAGAACCAGGTGAAGTAGCTGAAGAACGACACCACCAGCCCCTGGAACAGCACGCTGCCCACGCCGATGGCGGTGAAGCTGACATCCTGGGTCTTGCCCAGGGCCAGTGCGGCGAAAGGCAACAGCAGCGCGGCGATCAGCAGCTGGTAGAACAGTGTGAGGATCGGTTTGGCCTCGGACAGCCGCGTGGTGCGCACTGCGACGGTGGTCATGCCCCACGAAAAGCCCGCCAGCACGCCAAAGGCATCGCCCAGCAGCATGCGGCCGTCCAGGTTGGCGACGTCGAAGCCACCACCGAAGCACATCGCGATCCCCGCGAAGCACACACCGATCCCCAGCCACTGCAAGGGCCGCAGGCGCTCGCTGGGCAGCAGGAAGTGCAGCGCCAGCGCCGAGAAGATCGGCGCCGTATAGATGAACACCGCCATGTGCGAGGCCGACGTATAGACCAGTCCCTGGGCGATGAAGAAGAACTCGGCGGCGAACAGCACGCCGGCCAGCAGACCGCCCTTGACGGTGCCATGGCGCAGGAAGCCTTCCCAGCCGCCGCGCCAGCACATCAGCAGCCCCACCACCCCGGCGGCCACCAGGTTGCGGCCGAAGGCCTGCATGATCGGCGCGATGTCGTGAGCGGCCAGTTTCACCATCACCGCCTGGAGACCCCAGATGATGCACAGGCCGGTCATGACCTGGATGGCGAAGGCATCGGCGCCCTTGCGCTCGACGATAGTGGCTTGGGTATTCATGAGCGCCTCCTGGCGAAGGCGTGTGCAGCGGTCCGGCAGGTCATGGCAAGGCTCGGCAGTTGAGGAGGGACGGGAAGCCCAATGAAAATCGGCGGACCTCCTCGAAGAAGGTCCGCCGATCATGCCAGTTCGCGGCGCCCGGCCGCCAACGGAAATCCGCTGTTCAGAGCGCCGTGGGCGACATTATTTGCCGGATTTCACCTGGGTCCAGGTGCGGGTGCGGATACGCTCCAGCTTGGGCGGCAGCATCTCCACCGAGAACAGCTTGGCCTGCACGTCCGCCGGCGGGTAGACGTTGGGGTTGTCGTGCAGCTCCTTGGAGATCAGCCCATCCGCCGCCTGGTTGGGGTTGGCGTAGGCGACATAGTCGGAGATCGGCGCGACCACTTCCGGGCGCAGCAGGTAGTTGAGGAAGGCGTGGGCCTGCTCGACGTTCTTCGAGTCCTTCGGAATCGCCAGCACGTCGAACCACGCCGCCGCGCCTTCCTTGGGAATGCGGTACTCGATGTGGATGCCGTTATTGGCTTCCTTGGCGCGATTGGCCGCCTGCATCGCGCCGCCGGACCAGGCCAGGGCTACGCAGACATCGCCGTTGGCGAGGTCGGTGACGAACTTCGAAGAGCTGAAGTAGGTGATGTGCGGACGCAGTTGCGCCAGCAGCGCCTCAGCCTTCTTGTAGTCGTCCGGGTTGTGGCTGTTCGGCGACAGGCCCAGGTAATGCAGGACCTGCGGAATGACTTCGGTGGGCGAATCGAGGAAGGCCACGCCGCAGGATTTCAGCTTGGCCAGGTTCTCCGGCTTGAACACCAGGTCCCAGGAGTCCACCGGCGCGTTGTCGCCGAGCACGGCCTTGACCTTGTCGACGTTGTAGGCGATGCCGTTGGTGCCCCACATGTAGGGCATCACGTACTGGTTGCCCGGGTCCTTGCTCTCCAGCACCTTGAGCAGGGCGGGATTGAGATTCTTCCAGTTCGGCAGCTTGCTCTTGTCCAACGGCTGGAACACGCCGGCCTTGAGGTAGTTGGGCAGGAAGCTGTCGCTGGGTACGACCACGTCATAGCCCGAGTGGCCGGACAGCAGCTTGGCTTCCAGTACTTCGTTGCTGTCGTAGACGTCGTATTGCGGTTTGATACCGGTCTCGCTCTGGAAGCCCTTGAGGGTGTCCGGGCCGATGTAGTCGAACCAGTTGTAGATGCGCACTTCCGGCGCGGCGCTGGCGGCACCGGCGGTGACGAGGGCGGCGGCGGCGAGCAGGCCGCGCAGCGCGGTATTCTTGTTCATGTCCTTCCCCAGTTGGATGCGCTCGCACTCTGACCACTACAAACAGCGGGCCGCGAGCCATAAAAAGCAATCGGGCGGAAATTCATCCGCCCGATCTTTTCTACTTAGCGTGCAGCGCCTTCGTAGCCCTGCAGCACGTTCACCGCGTTGACGCCGATGGCCTCGACCGCGTAGCCCCCTTCCATGATGAACAGGGTCGGGATACCCAGTGCGGCGATGCGCTCGCCCATCTTCAGGTAGTCCGGGCTGTCCAGCTTGAACTCGGAAATCGGGTCGTCCTTATACGTATCCACGCCCAGCGATACAACCACCGCGTCCGGCGCGTAGTCGGCGATCTTGCGGCACGCATCGTCCAGCGCGGCGAACCAGCCATCCCAGCCGGTGCCGTGCGGCAGCGGGTAGTTGTGGTTGTAGCCTTCGCCGGCGCCCTCGCCGTGCTCGTTGGCGTGGCCGAGGAAGTACGGATACTCCACCAGCGGGTCGCCGTGGATCGAGGCGAACAGCACATCGTTGCGGCGGTAGAAGATGTCCTGGGTGCCGTTGCCGTGGTGATAGTCGACGTCGAGGATGGCCACGCGCTTGGCACCCTGGTCGAGGAAGGCCTGGCTGACGATGGCGGCGTTGTTCAGGAAGCAGTAGCCGCCCATGAAGTCGCTGCCGGCGTGGTGGCCCGGCGGACGGCACAGAGCGAAAGCGGTGCTTGCACCCTGGCGCATGTGGTCCTGGGCGGTCAGCGCGACCTGGGCCGAGCTGTACACGGCCTGCCAGGTGCCGGCAGTGATCGGCGCCTCGGTGTCGAAGCTGTAGTGTCCCACTTCGCCCATCAGCGCAGTCGGGATCGGACCGTCACGCAGCAGGCGGCGCCCCGGGAAGGTGGTGGAAACCAGGTCGCCGGTGTGGCCTTCGGCCGCCCAGCGCGCCCAGGCGCCCTTGAGGAATTCGACGTAGCGGGTGTTGTGCGCACGCAGGATCGGCTCCAGGCCGAAGTCCTTGGGCTCGATGATCTCGCCCAGGTTCTGCGATTTCACGCGGGCCAGCACGGTGTCCGCGCGGCTGGGCATTTCGAAGCAGGGCTGGAGTTTGCCGTCGACCAGTTCGGACTGGCCGAAATGCAGGCGGTGATCATCGCTGTACACGGTAAGCATGGGAGTACCCTCTGAAGGATTCTTGTTGTCCGTGGGGGAATTCTGCCCAGCGACTGCGCTGCACAAAACAGCGGAAGCGGCCAAAAGGGGATCGATGTGGCCAGAATTTCTGACCCTTAACCATCTGCATACACTGATTATGCGAACCAGCCGGACAAGGACCGGCCACTACGACGCTATGCTCCAGGGAATTGTGCCGGCCACTGACCGGTCGAACACCCACATGCGTTTTGACCACAGGATGGGGGAAGATGCGGGAAACCTTCATGCATGCCTGCAGCCGCGTGCTGCTGATGCTCACCTTGTCGCTGGCCGGAGCAGGCGCCGTGCTGGCCGACGAGCCGACCGACGTCCAGGCCGGCGACACCATCGAGCTGCCGGAGCTGCCGGAAGACGCCAGCCTCGACCAGCTCAGCGACCGTCTCGAACTGATCCGCCAGCGGGTATCCGCCGACAGCGACGACGGCCTGCTCTCCAACCTGCGCCAGGCGGCGCTGGGCGTCCAGGCCCGTGCCGAACAGAGCGCAGCGGACATCACCACGCAACTGGCGCGCACCGAAGACCAGCTCAAGGTCCTCGGCCCGATGACGCCCAACGAAGCGTCCAGCCTCACCAATCAGCGCAACGATCTGCTGGCCGATCAGAAGCAGCAGCAGAAGCAGCAGGATCGCGCCAACCAACTGGACAAGAACGCCCAGGACCTGGCCGCACAGATCGTCAACCTGCGCCGCAGCCAGTTCAACTCGCAGATCGCCACGCGCTACCCGCCACCGCTGAGCCCGCGCTTCTGGTCCAGCCTGATCCGTCCCACCGATGATGACCTGTCCCGACTGCAAGCGATTCGCGGACAGATCGGCGACGCCTTCGCCCTGACCTGGCAACCGGAACACCGCTGGCCCTTCATCGCCTGCCTGATCGCTGGCGCGCTGCTGTGGATCCCCGGCCGGCGCCTGCTGGAGCAGTTGCTGACCAAGGCGATGATCCGCTGGATTCCGGTGGGCCGCCTGCGCCGCAGCGCGCTCGCCGTGGCGGTCAGCCTGGCCACCATCCTCACCCTGGGCGGCGGCGCCGCGCTGATTCGCGAAGGCCTGGACTGGCACGAGCAGCTCAACGGCAGTATGGCCAACCTGGGCGACCAACTGCTGACACTGGTGATCTTCTGCACTTTCACTGCCGGCCTGGGGCGCGCCCTGCTCGCCGTGCAGCGACCGTCCTGGCGCCTGCCCGACCTGCCCGACCCGGTGGCCGACGCGCTCTCCCCCTTCCCCTGGCTGATGGCCTGGCTGCTGCTGGTGCTCGGCACCCAGGAGCGGCTGAACAGCGCCAGCGGTGCCAGCCTGGCATTGACTGTCGCGGTGAACGGCATCACCGCCCTGGCAACCGCGCTGTTCTTCTCGATTGCCCTGTACCGCTACCGCCGGGCCCGCCGCGAAGCCGAAGGGCACGAGACCTCCGCGTTGGCCGGGATCATCGTGCTGGCAATGATGATCACCGTGCTGCTGATCGTCCTCGCGCTGGTCACCGGCTACCTGTCGCTGGCCTATTTCCTCGCCGGAAAATTGCTCTGGGCCAGCGTGGTCTGCGCCACCGGCTACCTGCTCACGACCCTGTTCGTCGACCTCTGCGAAGCGCTGCTGTCACCCAGGCAGAAGATCGGCGCGCGGCTGGCCGAAAACCTTGGCGTCGACCCGCGCCACCAGGCGCAGTTCGCCACCCTGCTGACCGGCGCCGGGCGCACGCTGCTGGTGTTGTCGACGATACTTATCGCCTTCTCCACCACCGGCACCAGCCCCGGCGAGCTGCTCCAGGGCCTGGTGCGGCTGGTGGAAAGCGGCCAGTCCCTGGGCCGCCTGAACATCGTCCCGCAGGACATCCTGCTCGCCCTGGGCACGCTGGCCGCCGGGCTGTTCGGCCTGCGCCTGCTCAAGCGCTGGCTGGCCGAGGAACTGCTGCCGGAAACCAGCATGGACGTCGGCATGCGCGCCTCGCTGGTGACCCTGGTGGGCTACATCGGCATGGTCATCCTGGTGCTGCTGGTGCTCTCGGCGCTGCGCATCAACCTCACCAGCCTGACCTGGGTGGTCAGCGCCCTGTCGGTGGGTATCGGTTTCGGCCTGCAGGCCATCGTGCAGAACTTCATCTCCGGCCTGATCCTGCTCACCGAGCGCCCGGTCAAGGTCGGCGACTGGGTCAGCCTCACCGGCGGCGTGGAGGGCGACATCCGCCGCATCAACGTGCGCGCCACGGAAATCCAGATGTCCGACCAGTCCACCGTCATCGTCCCCAACTCGCAGTTCATCTCGCAGAACGTGCGCAACGTGACCATGGGCAGCGCCCTGGGCGTGGTCGGCATCAACCTGACCCTGCCGCTGGATACCGATGTGCAGAAGGTCCGCGAGCTGATGCTCAAGGCCTACACCGAGCACGAGAACATCGTCGAGACGCCGGCGCCCTCGGTGACCTTCAAGGACCTCAGCGCCACCGGCCTGACCTTAGCCGCCTCGGGCAACGTCAGCAGCCCGCGGGCGGTGTACGGCACCAAGAGCGACCTGCTGTTCACCATCTTCAGTGGGCTGCGCGAAGCCGGAATCAACCTGACCGTGGCGCAGAACCTGATCCTGCAGCGGCCGCAAATGGCGCGCGAGCCACGCTCTGGCGAAGCGACAGCACCGCAAGTCGGCGACGCCGCCGCAGCGAACCCACCGCCGTAGAATGAGAAAGTCACGCCGGTAGGGCTGCCGCGCTACCGGCCTTCGCGCAACAGTCCCGCGCGGGAGTTGCCGTTGCGCCCGCAGCGTCCCGTGCCCGTCGTTGGCCGGCGCCCGGCGCGGCACCCGGCCTTGCCGCCTGCCGCCTTCCTTTCTCCGTTGCCGCTGGGAATGCCCGCGGCTTCGCATGGGAGTTCGCGCGATGGACGAAGCCAGACTCAACGAATTCATGGGCAAGCTGGTCACCGACATGGGTGGCGCGGCGATGCTCGCCAACATCATCCTGGGTGAAGAACTGGGCCTCTACAAAGCCATGGCCGATGGCCAATGGCTGAGCCCGGCGCAACTGGCCGAGCGCAGCGGCTGCAATGCCCGCCTGCTGCGCGAATGGCTGAGCGCCCATGCCGCCTCCGGCT
Organism: Pseudomonas sp. AU12215; assembly: GCF_001675465.2. Classification (NCBI taxonomy): domain Bacteria; kingdom Pseudomonadati; phylum Pseudomonadota; class Gammaproteobacteria; order Pseudomonadales; family Pseudomonadaceae; genus Pseudomonas; species Pseudomonas sp. AU12215. Next base: position 85,400 of record NZ_MACM02000023.1, on the reverse strand, counting down.
ACATGGAGCACCAGGACGGCAACTTCCGCCTGCCCGAAGAGCAGGCGATGGCCCTGGCCATCGAGGACTCTCCCGTCTACGTCGCCGGCGGCGCTTCCGTGGTCGCCGCGCTCTACCACGACAAGGACAAGCTGGTCGCCGCCATGCGCGGCGACGGCGCCCTGGCCTGGGGCGATCACCACCCCTGCATGTTCTCCGGCACCGAGAAATTTTTCCGCCCTGGCTACCGCGCGCACCTGGTGGCCGAATGGCTGCCGGCCCTGGACGATGTGGTCGACAAGCTCCAGCATGGCGCGCGGGTCGCCGATGTCGGTTGCGGCCACGGCGCCTCCACCATCGTCATGGCGCAATCCTTCCCGGCCTCCTATTTCGTCGGCTTCGACTACCACCAGCCTTCGATAGAAGTGGCCAACCAGCGCGCGGATCAGGCCGAGGTCGCCGGTCGCGCCAGCTTCCAGCGTGCCAGTGCCAAGGATTACCCCGGCACCGACTACGACCTGATCTGCTTCTTCGATTGCCTGCACGACATGGGCGACCCGGTGGGCGCCGCGCAGCACGCACGCCAGGCACTCAAGGCGGATGGCACCGTGCTGCTGGTCGAGCCCTTTGCCAATGATCACCTGGACGACAACCAGAACCCGGTCGGCCGGCTGTTCTACGCCGCGTCCACCTTTATCTGCACGCCCAACTCGCTATCCCAGGAAGTCGGCCTGGGGCTCGGCGCCCAGGCAGGCGAAGCGCGCCTGCGCAAAGTGTTCGAGGAGGCCGGTTTCAGCCGCTTCCGCCGGGCAGCCGAAACCCCGTTCAACCTGATCCTCGAAGCGCGCCCCTGAGTCGCCGGGAGATTGCCTGCAGCGCCCGTGAAGCGGGCGCTGCAGCTTCGAAACAATTCGTCATTTGCCCGTCATCAATCCGTTATATGGCCCATTGAAACTCGCAGGCTTTCAACCCCAGGAAGCCCCCGAGATGTTCAACAACAAAGCCAACAAAGCTGCATCCCTCGCTCTGCTCGTCGCCGCCCTCGCTGGCTGCGCCGCCCAGGCTCCGGTAGCCAGCAAGGAAGCCACGCCCAACAACGACGACTGGTACCTGGTGCGTACCGACGAGACCCTGTACCTGTTCGATGACGCCGCCGTCTACCGCGACTACATCGTCACCGGCAAGACCACCTACACCAAGGAAGTAGGCGAGAAGGACAAGTTCGGCCAGAACGTCGTCCTGGTCGTCCGCGCCGAGGACAAGGACAAGGACGCGAAGAAGATCGCCTCCTACCAGTTCTACAAGCAGAGCCTGCCGCCAGCCGCCGGCTTCTACGGCGAAATCCGCCAGGAAGGCGTGATCTATGTAGCCCAGCGCTACGGCGACATGGTCGACATGAACGGCCTGGGCGAACCGATCTTCCGCCACACCGAAATCGCCAGCGGCCCCAACGGCGAGCGCGTGGTGTACCTGATGCAGAAGGAAGAGAAGAAGCCGGTCGGCCTGATCGCCCGCTTCCAGAAGATCTACGGCATCACCCCCGCCAAGGGCTGATGACGAAAAAGCGCGCATTCCGGGGAGGGAGTGCGCGCTTTTTCATGGCCGGCGCCGCAACGGCGCGGGTGTGCGCTAGCTGGAAGGCTCCAGTTGCACGGCAGAAATCGTTTTCGGCGCCTCGATACCCCAGTCACCGAATTGATACCAGTCATCGCCGAGCATCTCGGCCGGGTGCATGGTGCGGTCCGCACCGTTGCCACAGGCCAGGTTGGTGGCCGGGCAATAACGGTCGCAGCCCCAGCAGATGCGCTCGGGGTGCGGCGGGTTGAGCGGGAATTTCTTGGCCATGGTCAGGCCCTCGGAGGTTTCCTTGTGGGATTCTTCAAGGCTATGCCCAGGACATCCAAGGGCTCCTTGATCCACGACAAGCCCGAGGGAAATTTCACGCGCGGCGTTTATGCACGGAAGTGACTGGGCGGCTGTCCGCTCCAGCGCTGGAAGGCGTGGCGCAGGCTGGCCGTCTCGCTGAAGCCCAGCTCCTCGGCGATGCGGTAGATCGGCATGTCGCCGTCCTGCAGCAGTTCCTTGGCACGGGCGAAGCGCAACTCGTCGAGCAATTGCTGGTAGCTGGTCTGCTGTTGCTGCAGGTGGCGGCGCAGGCTGCGCGAGGAGCAGTTGAGGCGGCGCGCCAGTTCTTCCAGGCCCGGCGGCTCCTGCAGTCGTTCGCCGAGTATTGCGCGGACCTTGTCCAGCCAGGCGCGGCGGGCTGCCAGGTCGATGTTCTGGCGTCGGCACTGCTCCAGCATCTCACGGTGCGTCACGGCATCCGCCAGAGGCAGGCGCATGTCCAGCCAACTGGCAGGGAAACCGATGGCGCTGCGCGAGCAGTTGAAACCCAACTGGCAGCCAAACAACGTGGCGTAGGCCGCGCGGCGATCGACCGGACCTTCGTAGTCGAACTCTGCGCGCACCAGTGGCAACGGCTGGCCGAGCAGGTCGGCACAGGCCACTTTCAGCGAACCCAGGCACAACTCGGTGTTGAACGGACGCATCGCTTCTTCCTCGCCATAGCCGGTGGCGACCAGCCAGGCCATGTCGCCATCCACTTCCAGCGCCAGGTGGAAGTAGGTGCCCAGCAACACGGGGTAGCTCAGGCCGATGCGCAGCGCCTCGCCCAGGGTCGGCGCAGAGATCAGCGCATAGCCGAGCAGGCCATAGGCAGTGATCCGCGTGCGCACGCCCAGGCGCAGGCCGAGTGCGGGCTCGCCGGCGAGATTCTGCACATTGCTGAAGACCTGCTGTTCCTGCCAGGGGCTGACCAGCCGACGCAGGTCGAGCAGGTCGTCGCCGGTGATGCCACTGCCCTCGAGGATGGACTCGCGGCTGTGCCCCTCGGACTCCATCAGCGCGACGGTCAGCGACGTCATGTGCAGGGAGTTGAGCCAGGTGGAGCGGGAGAAGGTCAGAGGATTCATTCGATGCCCATCGTAGACGCTACGGCGCCCCGCCTGTGTTACCAGCACGGGGACAGGTCAGTAGCAGGCAAGTTGCGTGCCGGCCACCCAGCGTGGCCGGATCGATCCCCATCTTACGGGGCCTAGGGCGCGATGTGGAAGTTTCGAGACTCCGCGGCAGGGTTACCTTTGCGGACATCGGAACGGTGCGGGCGCACCGTTCCGGGGCTCAACCACGGGAGAGAAAGCGCATGCCCTCTTCCAGGCCGCTCAGGGTCAGCGGGAACATCTGCTCCTTCACCAGCTCGCGCACGAGGCCGGTGGAGGCGGTGTAGTTCCAGGTGTCCTTGGGGTAGGGGTTGATCCAGATGAGTTTCTTGTACTTCTCCATGAAGCGCTGCATCCAGACGTAGCCGGCTTCCTCGTTCCAGTGCTCGACGCTGCCGCCGGCCTGGGTGATCTCGTAGGGCGCCATGGCGGCGTCGCCGACGAACACCACCTTGTAGTCCGGTCCGTACTTGTGCAGCAGGTCGAAGGTGGCGGTGCGCTCGCTGGAACGACGCAGGTTGTTCTTCCACACCGACTCGTAGATGAAGTTGTGGAAGTAGAAGTACTCGAGGTGCTTGAACTCGGTCTTGCAGGCCGAGAACAGTTCCTCGCAGACCTTCACGTGGGCGTCCATCGAACCGCCGATATCCAGCAGCAGCAGGAGCTTCACGGTGTTGCGGCGCTCCGGGCGCATCTGGATGTTGAGCAGGCCGGCGTCCTTGGCGGTGTGGTCGATGGTGCCGTCGATATCCAGCTCTTCCGCCGCGCCCTCACGGGCGAACTTGCGCAGTCGGCGCAGGGCGATCTTGATGTTGCGCGTGCCCAGTTCGACCTGGTCGTCGAGGTTCTTGTACTCGCGCTGGTCCCACACCTTGGCGGCCTTGCCCTGGCGCTTGCCGGCGTCGCCGACGCGGATGCCCTCGGGATTGAAGCCACCGGAGCCGAACGGGCTGGTGCCGCCGGTACCGATCCACTTGTTGCCGCCGGCGTGGCGTTCCTTCTGCTCCTCGAGGCGCTTCTTGAACTCCTCGATGAGCTTGTCCAGGCCGCCGAGCGACTGGATTTGCGCGCGTTCCTCGTCGGTCAGCAGGCGCTCGAATTCCTTGCGCAGCCACTCTTCGGGGATCAGCGCCTTGAGGTGGTCGTCGAGCTTTTCCAGGCCCTTGAAATAGGCGCCGAAGGCCCGGTCGAACTTATCGAAATGGCGCTCGTCCTTCACCATGATGGTGCGGGCGAGGTAGTAGAACTCGTCCATGTCGGCGAACACGACGCGGTGCTTGAGCGCATCGATCAGGTCGAGCAGCTCGCGCACCGACACCGGCACCTTGGCCGCGCGCATTTCGTTGAACAGGTTGAGCAGCATGGAGATGCCCTCGGAAATCGCAAGTAACGGTCCCCTCTCCCTTCGGAGCGGGGCGCGTAGCCAGGGTTAGGGAGAGGGCAAGCACGCCACGGGGCCATTTCCCTCTCCCCGGCCCTCTCCCTGAAGGGAGAGGGAGTAAGAGCCTCAGCGACTCGCGCGGCGGCTCATGAAGGCAAGACGCTCAAGCAATTGAACGTCCTGCTCGTTCTTCACCAGGGCGCCAGCCAGCGGCGGGATGGCCTTGGTGGGGTCGCGTTCGCGCAGCACGGCTTCGCCGATGTTGTCGGCCATCAGCAGCTTCAGCCAGTCCACCAGTTCGGAGGTGGAGGGCTTCTTCTTCAGGCCCGGCACCTTGCGCACGTCGAAGAAGATGTCCAGCGCCTCGCTGACCAGCGTGCCGCTGATCTTCGGGTAGTGCACGTCGACGATCTTCTGCAGGGTCTCGCGGTCGGGGAAGGCGATGTAGTGGAAGAAGCAGCGGCGCAGGAAGGCGTCCGGCAGTTCCTTCTCGTTGTTGGAGGTGATGATGATGATCGGGCGCTGCTTGGCCTTGATGGTTTCGTTGGTTTCGTAAACGAAGAACTCCATCTTGTCGAGTTCCTGCAACAGGTCGTTGGGGAACTCGATGTCGGCCTTGTCGATCTCGTCGATCAGCAGGATCACGCGCTCTTCGGCCTCGAAGGCCTCCCAGAGCTTGCCCTTCTTGATGTAGTTGCGCACGTCGTGGACCTTGTCCACGCCCAGCTGCGAGTCACGCAGGCGGCTGACCGCGTCGTACTCGTAGAGGCCCTGGTGGGCCTTGGTGGTGGACTTGATGTGCCAGGTGATCAGCTTGGCGCCGAAGGACTCCGCCAGCTGCTCGGCGAGCATGGTCTTGCCGGTACCCGGCTCGCCTTTCACCAGCAGCGGGCGCTGCAGGGTGATGGCGGCGTTGACCGCCAGCTTGAGGTCGTCGGTGGCGACGTAGGACTGGGTGCCTTCGAACTTCATCGGTGAATCCTCGAACGATAGCGGGCCGGGCGTTCTGCCGGGCCGGGCGAGTGGTCGGACAAGCTGCGACTATACCGCGCACCCAAGGCGAGTGTGAACGCAGACGCGGCATTCAGTCATTGAATGGCGGGTCAGGGGGCGACTGATCGCGATTGACTCGTTAATGACAAGCTTACTTTACATCGCAGAATTCTCGATGTTAAGTTAACTTTACATCACAAGGAGACCGCGATGAATCCCGCTCTGCGCCGCTATACCCTGTCCTGTGCCGCCCTCATGTTCATCTACTCCGCCCTGGTGGCGCTGATCAGCTGGGGGCTGGACCTGCAGCAGCTGCCTTATGCCCTGCGCGTCCTGGCCGCCGCTTCTCCGGCGTTGCCGCTGCTGGCGATGCTCTACGTGTTCGACCGCTACCTGCGCAGCGAGCCGGACGAATTCCTGCGCTTCCTCCTGTCCCGCGCGGCGATGCTGGCCGGCGGCGTGGTGGTCGGGCTGTTCAGCGCCTGGGGCTTCCTCGAACAATACGCCGCCTGGCCGCGCTTCCCGGTGATCCTCGCCTTCCCGCTGTTCTGGGCCGCCTACGGCGTCGCCGTGGTACTGCTGCGCCGCCGCTTCGCCTGAATGAGCTGAGGAGCAGCCATGCACAATCGCCTCAAGGAACTGCGCGCCGAGCACGGCTGGAGCCAGCAGGACCTCGCCACGCAACTGGGGGTTTCGCGGCAGAGCGTGATCGCCATCGAGAGTGGCAAGTTCGACCCCAGCCTGCCGCTGGCCTTTCGTATAGCCCGGGTTTTCAGCCTGCCCATCGAGGCCATCTTCAGCGACGCGCAGCCCGACTGAGCTGGGCGCCTCGACTGGACGCGAACGCCCGCCGGGCATAGGCTGCTGGGTCTGCACCGCTCCAACCTAAGGAACGCATCATGAGCCGCATCTACGCCGACAACGCGCAGTCCATCGGCAATACGCCGCTGGTCCAGATCAACCGCATCGCCCCGCGCGGCGTCACCATCCTGGCCAAGATCGAAGGCCGCAACCCCGGTTACTCGGTGAAGTGCCGGATCGGCGCCAACATGATCTGGGACGCCGAATCCAGCGGCCGCCTGAAGCCGGGCATGACCATCGTCGAGCCGACCTCCGGCAACACCGGCATCGGCCTGGCCTTCGTCGCCGCCGCCCGCGGCTACAAGATGATCCTCACCATGCCCGCCTCGATGAGCCTGGAGCGCCGCAAGGTGCTCAAGGCCCTGGGCGCCGAGCTGGTGCTGACCGAGCCGGCCAAGGGCATGAAGGGCGCCATCGCCAAGGCCGAGGAAATCCTCGCCAGCGACCCGGCGAAGTACTTCATGCCGGCGCAGTTCGACAACCCCGCGAACCCGGCGATCCACGAGAAGACCACCGGCCCGGAAATCTGGAACGACACCGACGGGGCGGTGGACGTGCTGGTGGCCGGCGTCGGCACCGGCGGCACCCTCACCGGCGTGTCGCGCTACATCAAGAACACCAGGGGCAAGCCGATCCTCTCGGTGGCCGTAGAGCCTGTCGGCTCGCCGGTGATCAGCCAGACCCTGGCCGGCGAAGAGGTCAAGCCCAGCCCGCACAAGATCCAGGGCATCGGTGCCGGTTTCGTGCCGAAGAACCTCGACCTGTCCCTCGTCGACCGCGTTGCCACCATCGCCGACGAAGACGCCAAGAACATGGCCCTGCGCCTGATGCAGGAAGAAGGCATCCTCTGCGGCATCTCCAGCGGTGCCGCAATGGCCGCCGCGGTGAAGCTGGCCGAAGAACCGAACATGCAGGGCAAGACCATTGTCGTGGTGCTGCCGGACTCCGGCGAACGCTACCTCTCCAGTATGCTGTTCGACGGTCTGTTCGAGGACCAGGAACTGGTCCAGTAAGCTCTATTCCGCCCCTCTGCGGGGCGGTCTCCCACCTGCCGTGCCGACTCGGTACGGCTCGGGCCACATGCGCTGTCTGCGGACCCGCAGGCAGCCATGGCCTCTCGCCATGTTCCGGCAAAATGGTTAATTCTTGCCCAGCCCGCGACGAAGCGTCGCCCATCTTTCGCGGATGGCCCGGGCTTTCCGCACCGTTGTCAGGAACACAAGAATGAAAATTTCCGCCCCGTTGCTCTCCACCCTTGCACTCTCCCTCGCTGTCTCCGCCGGCGCCGCCCAGGCCGACAGCGTCAAGATCTACAACTGGTCCGACTACATCGCCCCGGACACCGTGCCGACCTTCACCAAGGAAACCGGCATCCAGGCGACTTACGACGTCTACGACAGCAACGAAACCCTCGATGGCAAGCTGATGACCGGCAAATCCGGTTACGACATCGTGGTGCCGTCGAACCACTTCATGGCCAAGCAGATCCAGGCCGGCGCGCTGAAGAAGCTGGACAAGAGCCAGCTGCCGAACTGGAAGAACCTCAACCCGGTGCTGATGAAGGCGCTGGAAGTGAACGACCCGGGCAACGAGCACGGCTTCCCCTACCTGTGGGGCACTACCGGCATCGGCTACAACCCGGCGAAGATCAAGGAAGTGCTGGGCGACAACGCGCCGATCGATTCCTGGGACATCTTCTTCAAGCCCGAATACATGGAAAAGCTGGCCAAGTGCGGCGTAGCGGTGCTGGATAACGGTCCGGAACTGCTGCCGATCACCCTGAACTACCTGGGCCTGCCGCATCACAGCCAGAAGCTGGATGACTACAAGAAGGCCGAGGAAGCGCTGCTCAAGGTGCGTCCGTACATCCGCTACTTCCACTCCTCCAAGTACGTCAGCGACCTGGCCAACGGCGAAATCTGCGTGGCCGTCGGCTTCTCCGGCGACATTCTGCAGGCCGCCACCCGTGCCAAGGAAGCCAAGAACGGCGTGGAAATCCAGTACTCCACCCCGAAGGAAGGCTCGCCGCTGTGGTTCGACATGGTCGCCATGCCGAACGACGCGCCGGATGAGAAAGCCGCCTACGCCTTCATGAACTACCTGCTGCGCCCCGAAGTGATGGCCGGCGTGAGCAACTACGTGCACTACGCCAACGGCAACCTGGCTGCCGACCCGCTGGTGGACAAGGCGATCAAGGCCGATCCGGCGATCTACCCGCCGCAGGACAAGATGGCCAAGCTGTTCGCCCTCGAATCCATGCCGATGAAGATCGACCGCGTACGTACCCGCACCTGGAACACCATCAAGACCGGCAAGTAAGCGTCACCCTTGCCTGACAACGCGCGGCTCCGACCGCGCGTTGTCGTTTTTCGTCGCAGGAATCGCAGATTGCCGCGCGACTCGCACAGGGCTCGCCTACTCGCGCAACGCCCGCTATAGTCAGCCCACGCAGCGCCGTTGCTGCACCACTGAACAGGTTCGCCTTCCATGTCCCGATACCCGTTGCCCGATCCGGCAATCATCGCTGCAGCCTCCCCGGCATGCGGCGCGGGTGCGGGCGCGGCCTGCCCTCCGCCCCCTCCTGTCGTCGCTGTCGCGTCGCCTCCGCCTCCCGGTGCGGCCTACCCGCCACCCGGCGTGAGCTTCTGACGCCACCCGCGTTTTCCATCGCCTGGTTTTCCGCGCCTCACTGACGCGGCCCCGGTATGTGTCCGGCCCTACGCAGGCCGGTCGTGATCTGCCTGACGACAGGTGCATTGCATGATTTCGTTCAACCGTTCGTCCCTGGCCACCCTGGCCAGTACTTCCCTGTTCGTGCTGCTGTGGAGCAGCGCCGCCATCATCAGCAAGTGGGGCCTGGCCCATGCCTCGCCGATGGTGTTTCTGATCGCTCGCTTCGGCACCGCACTGGTGGCGCTGCTGGCCATTTCCCCGCTGATCGGCCTGCGCTGGCCGCGCGAGCGCAAGCAAGTGCGCCACGCCGTGCTCACCGGCCTGGTGATGCTGGGCATCTACCCGATCTTCTACCTGATGGCGCTGGACATGCACGTCACCCCCGGCGTCATCGCCACGGTGCTGGGTGTGCAGCCGATGCTGACCAGCTTCCTGCTCGAACGTCGACACTCGGCGCTGCGCCTGGGCGGCCTGGCGCTGGGGTTGGTCGGGCTGGTGATGGTGGTTTACCAGAGCATCGGGCTCTCGGGGCTTACGTTTGCCGGTCTGGCCTGCTGCCTGCTGGCGCTGCTGTCGATCACCGGCGGCTCGATCCTGCAGAAGAACATCCGCGAGAACCCGCTGGGCACCCTGCCCTTGCAGTACATCGCCGGACTGATGCTCTGCGTTGCCGTCGCGCCCTTCCAGCCGCTGCACGTGGAATGGAATGCCGCATTCATCCTCAGCGCGCTGTGGATGGGGCTGATGGTCTCGGTGCTGGCCACCGTGCTGCTGTACCGGATGATCGCGGCGGGAAATCTGGTCAACGTCACCAGCCTGTTCTATCTGGTGCCGGCGGTGACGGCGCTGATGGATTACGCGGTGTTCGGCAATCGCCTGTCCGCCCTCGGCCTACTGGGCATGGGGCTGATCGTGGTGGGGTTGATGCTGGTGTTTCGCAAGACGGCTCCGGCGCGGGGCGCTGGAAACGCACAAGCGGTGGATAACGGGTAGTCCACCGTGGAGCCTGCTCCCTCTCCCTGACCCTCTCCCTTCAGGGAGAGGGCTGGGGAGAGGGAAACCCGCCAGCACAAACCATCAGGGGAATATCCGTAGCCCTCACCGCGCCGCTTCCACCTTCGCCACCGGCGCCGGCCGCAGCACCAGCCACAGCGCCGCGGCGATCAGCACGCCACCCTGCAGGTGCGCCCAGGACAGCGACTCGTCCAGCAGCAGCACGCCCCAGAACACGCCGAAGGGCGGAATCAGGAAAGTCACTGTCATGGTCTTCAGCGGACCGATGCTGGCCAGCAGGCGGAAGTACAGGACATAGGCGAAGGACGTGCAGAGAAAACCCAACCCGGCCAGGGCCAGCAGGACTTTCGGTTCCAGCAGCGGCGCCAGCGGCATGTCCAGGCTGGTGCCGAGGAAGAACGGCAGCAGGCACAGCGTCGCGCCGGTCTGGCTGCCAAGGGCAGAAACGCCGAAATCCAGCCCGCCCTGGTCGTTGATCCAGCGCTTGGTGATGAAGCCGGCGAAGCCGTAGCAGGTGGTCGCGACCAGGCAGGCGGCAGCGCCCCAGAGCAAGCCGGCATCGAAGGGAGCCGGGCCGGCACGGGTCAGCACCGCTACGCCTGCCAACCCCAGCAGCACACCCAGCGACTTGGCGCCAGTCAGCGCCTCGCCGAAGAGCAGCGAGCCGATCAGCACCCCCATCAGCGGCGTAGTGGCGTTGAAGATCGCCGAGTAGCCGGCCGGCAGGAACTGCGCCGCCAGGCTGTACATCAGTACCGGGATGCCCGAGCTGATCACGCCGATGAGCAGGATGCGCCCGAGCTTGCCGCGAAAGTCCCAGCGCGTGCGCATCGCCAGCAGGATCACCACCAACCCGACGGCGGACAGAAAGACGCGGAAGAAGGCCGTCGGCATCACCCCGATGGCCGGCACCAACTGGCGCATGAACAGAAAGCTGGCACCCCAGATGGCGGCCAGGGCGAGCAGGTTCAGCAGGGCGGCGGGATTCATCAAGGCAGCTCCAGGGCAGGTAAGCCACCAGACTACGCCGGTGGAAAATCACATCCATCCACAGCTGACTTTCAAAGTCCACGGTCAACTTCCCCGAAGGCGCGCCATGCTCAGCACGTCGGCGTAGATGCCGTCGCGAATGGCGTACTCGCGCAATTGCCCCTCCACTTCGAAACCGAACTTGCGGTACAGCGCGATGGCCGGAGCGTTATCGGTGTAGACAGTCAGCTCGACGCGGCGCAGGGCCATCCAGTTGTCCGCAACCTCCAGCAACTCGGCCAGCAGCCGCGTGCCGACGCCGCGGCCCTGCCAGGCAACCGCGACGCCCATGCCGATGCTGCCGCAATGGCTGCGCCGCACGCGCGGGAACTGTTCGATGCTCGCGCTGCCGATCACCTGATCCTGGTGCATCGCTATCAGCGTTACCCGGCGCTCGTCATCCAGCACCAGCCGCTTGCGCCACAGGTCCGGCGCCTGGTACGGCATCTGCAGCACCTGGCGGGCCACGGCAGGATCGTTGTAGAGGGTACACAGGCCACTGATATGCTGCTCCGTGCAGCGTTCGATGTGAAAGTCATCCATCGCTTGTCGGCTCCTTGCCTGGGGGAATGGGTCGTTCAGCATACGGCAAGTCAGCGCACGGCCGGCGGTAGGAAATCTCCCTTCCCCTCCTCCGCCCCCATGGCTAAGCTCGCTGCACAAGAACTCTGCAGAGGCGCTCCCATGGCTCAGCACTGGCCGGCGACCGAGATCGCGACCCTGATCCTCGAAGGCTTCGACGACTACCGCGCGCAGTTCCACCGGATCACCGCCGGCGCGCCGGCGCGCTTCGAACAGGCACATTGGCAGGAAGCGCAGCAAGCCTCGGCCGAGCGCATCAACCTGTACGAGGAAAAGGTCGCCGAGACCGTCGAGCGCCTGACCCGCGCCATGGCCGGCATCGACCTGGTGGACGTGGAGCGCTGGCCCATCGCCAAGAGCGCCTACATCACCCTGATCGACCCGCGGCTGGACGACGAGCTGGCGGAAACCTGGTTCAACTCGATCTTCTGCGGCCTGTTCAGCCACGACAACATCAGCGACGGCACGATGTTCGTCCACACCACCCGGCCCGCGCTGCGTGCCCACTCCCGTGATCCACACACGCGCCTCTACCGCCCCGGCGGCAAGCTGCGCCAGGCGCTGGAGCGCATCTTCGACGACTACCGGTTCGCCGTGGACTACGACGACCGCGAGCGCGACCTGGAGCGTATGGATCACCTGCTGCACGCCAACCTGCCGGACTGGGTGTGCAAGGACCCGACCCTGACCATCGAGCTGATCGGTTCGGTGTTCTACCGCAACAAGGGCGCCTACCTGGTGGGCCGCCTGTTCACTCCCGAAGAGCAATGGCCGCTGGTGTTCCCGCTGGTGCACCACGAAGGGCGCGGCATCCAGTTCGACACGGTGATCACCGACGAGGCCGAGGTCTCGATCATCTTCTCCTTCACCCGCTCCTACTTCATGGTCGACGCGCCGGTGCCGGCGGAAATGGTCGCCTTTCTCAAACGCCTGCTGCCGGGCAAGCACATCGCCGAGCTGTACACCTCCATCGGCTTCTACAAGCAGGGCAAGAGCGAGTTCTACCGCGCGCTGATCAACCACCTGGCGGCCACCGACGACCGCTTCGTCATGGCCCCCGGTGTGCGCGGCATGGTGATGAGCGTGTTCACGCTGCCGGGCTTCAACACGGTGTTCAAGATCATCAAGGACAACTTCAACCCGGCCAAGACCGTGGACCACGCCACGGTGATCCAGAAGTACCAGTTGGTGAAGAACCACGACCGCGTCGGCCGCCTGGCCGACACCCAGCAGTTCGCCGACTTCCGCTTCCCGGTGAGCAAGTTCGAACCCGACTGCCTGGCCGAGCTGCTGGACGTGGCGCCCTCCACCGTGGTGCTGGAAGGCGATGTGGTGCTGATCCGCCATTGCTGGACGGAGCGCCGCATGACCCCGCTGAACCTGTACCTGGAACAGGCCACCGAGGCCCAGGTGCACGAGGCGCTGTACGACTACGGGCTGGCGATCAAGCAACTGGCGGCGGCGAATATCTTCCCCGGCGACATGCTGCTGAAGAACTTCGGCGTCACCCGCCACGGCCGTGTGGTGTTCTACGACTACGACGAGATCAGCTACCTGACCGAGGTGCACTTCCGCCACATCCCGCCGGCGCGCTACGAGGAGGACGAGCTGTCCTCCGAGCCCTGGTACTCGGTGGGGCCGATGGACGTGTTCCCCGAGGAGTTCCCGCGTTTCCTGTTCGTCGACCTGAAGCTGCGCCGGCAATTCGCCAAGCTGCACGGCAACCTGTTCGATGCCGACTACTGGAAGGGATTACAGGAGCAGATTCGCGCAGGGAAGGTGATCGATGTGTTCCCCTACCGCCGCCATGAATCACCGGAGGAAGCGCTGACGCGCTGATCCCGCTCGCTGCCCCGGCCAACAGGAAAAACGCGCCAATCGGCGCGTTTTTCATGGGCGGCGTGCACTCAGATTTCCACCTGCGTCCCCAGTTCGATCACTCGGTTCAGCGGCAGGTTGAAGTAACGCAGGTTGCCGTTGGCGTTCTTCAGCAGGAAGGCGAACAGTGCCTCGCGCCAGCGCGCCATGCCGATCAGCTTGGACGGGATCACCGTCTCGCGGCTGAGGAAGTAGGTGGTGCGCATCGGGCTGAAGTCCAGCTCGTTGAGGTGGCACAGCTTGAGCGCCTGCGGGATGTCCGGGTCCTCGATGAAGCCGAAGTGCAGCACCACGCGGAAGAAGCCCTCGCCGTAGGCGTCCACCTCGAAGCGACGGTCCGGGGCAACCCGCGGGCTGTCTTCGTTGACCACGGTGAGCAGGACGACCTGCTCGTGCAGCACCTGGTTGTGCAGGAGGTTGTGCAACAGCGCGTGAGGCACGGCGTCGGTGCGCGCGGTGAGGAACACCGCAGTGCCCTGCACGCGGTGCGGCGGCTGCGAGCGGATGCTGGAGATGAACAACGGCAGCGGCAGCGAGCCTTCGTCGAGACGGTCCACCAGCAGTTGGCGGCCGCGCTTCCAGGTGGTCATCAGGATGAACAGGCCGATACCGGCGACCACCGGGAAGGCACCACCCTGGACGACCTTGGGCAGGTTCGCGGCGAAGAACAAGGTGTCGACGAGCAGCATCATCAGGAAGAACGGAATCGCCAGCCACAGCGGCCACTTCCACATCAGCCAGATCACCACGCCCATCAGCAGCGTGGTCATCAGCATGGTGCCGGTCACCGCGACGCCGTACGCCGAGGCCAGCGCGGCGGAGGACTCGAAGCCCAGCACCAGCAGCACCACGCCGACCATCAGTGCCCAGTTCACCATGCCGATGTAGATCTGCCCCTGCTCGTGGCTGGAGGTGTGCTGGATCACCATGCGCGGCACGTAGCCGAGCTGGATGGCCTGACGGGTCAGGGAGAAGGCGCCGGAGATCACGGCCTGCGACGCAATCACCGTGGCCGCGGTGGACAGCGCCACCAGGGGCACCAGCGCCCAGCTTGGCGCCGTCAGGTAGAAGGGGTTACGCGCGGCTTCGGCGTTGACCAGGATGGTCGCGCCCTGGCCGAAATAGTTGAGCACCAACGCCGGCAGCACCAGGGCGAACCAGGCACGGGCGATGGGCTTGCGGCCGAAGTGGCCCATGTCAGCGTACAACGCCTCGGCGCCGGTCAGCGCCAGCACGGTGGCGCCGAGGATCGCCACGCCGATGCCCGGATGCGAAATGAAGAAGTTGAGCGCCCAACCCGGACTCATTGCCTTCAGCACTTCCGGTTGCTGCGCCACGCCATAGATACCCAGCGCCGCCAGCGCAAGGAACCAGGCCACCATCACCGGGCCGAAGAGGATGCCGATGCGCGCGGTACCGTGCTTCTGGATGAGGAACAGGCCGACCAGCACGATCAGCGAAAGCGGCACGACCCAGTGCTCCAGCCCGTCGAAGGCGATTTCCAGGCCCTCGATCGCGGAAAGCACCGAAATCGCCGGAGTGATCATGCTGTCGCCATAGAACAGCGCCGCGCCGATCAGCCCGGCGATCACCACCATCGCCTGCAACTTGTGGCGCCCGGTAGCGGCGCGACGGGCCAGAGCCGACAGCGCCATTACCCCGCCCTCGCCCTGGTTGTCGGCGCGTAGGACGAAGATCACGTACTTGATCGACACCACCCAGATCAGCGACCAGAAGATCAGCGACAGCACGCCCAGCACGCCGTCGTGGTTGGCCTGCACACCATAACCGCCCACGAAGACTTCCTTCAGGGTGTACAGCGGGCTGGTACCGATATCGCCATAGCACACGCCCACGGCACCGACCATCAGGCCGATCGCGGAGCTCGAGTGGGGCTGTTCATGCTCAACGGTGCCGGCGCTTGCATCGGACATGTAACAAAATTCCTCAAAAAAATTCGGCGCATCCTGCTCCGACCCATTCGTCGATGCAAGAGCCGGGTTCGAAGGTTCTGATTGACTATAGAGCCTGTTGCCCGGAATTACCGGGCGCAAGGGGTTGTCCGGCGGCGTGCGACAGCTTGTCCCAGAGAGGCTGGTCAAGTGCGCGGGACGCCGCTAGAATTGCGCACTTTTTGATCAGAGGCGCCGCCAGCGCGCCCTTCGAGGTTAGCCGCACATGTCCACCGCCACACCCAAAGTAGGATTCGTCTCGCTCGGATGCCCGAAAGCGACTGTCGACTCCGAACGCATCCTCACCCAACTGCGCATGGAAGGGTACGAAATCGTCCCCACCTACCAGGACGCGGACGTGGTGGTGGTGAACACCTGCGGCTTCATCGACAGCGCCAAGGCCGAATCCCTGGACGCCATCGGCGAAGCCATCGCCGAGAACGGCAAGGTGATCGTCACCGGTTGCATGGGCGTGGCTGAAGACAGCATTCGTGACGTGCACCCCAGCGTGCTGGCCGTGACCGGCCCGCAGCAGTACGAGCAGGTGGTCAATGCCGTCCACGAGGTGATTCCGCCCAAGGCCGAACACAACCCGCTGATCGACCTGGTGCCACCGCAGGGCATCAAGCTGACCCCGCGCCACTACGCCTACCTGAAGATTTCCGAAGGCTGCAACCACAGCTGCAGCTTCTGCATCATCCCGTCGATGCGCGGCAAGCTGGTCAGCCGCCCGGTGGGCGACGTGCTCAGCGAAGCCCAGCGCCTGGTGAAAGCCGGTGTGAAGGAACTGCTGGTGATCTCCCAGGACACCAGCGCCTACGGTGTGGACCTGAAGTACAAGATGGACTTCTGGGATGGCCAGCCGGTGAAGACCCGCATGCTGGAGCTGTGCCAGGCGCTCTCCTCGATGGGCGTATGGGTGCGCCTGCACTACGTCTACCCGTACCCCAACGTCGACGACGTGATTCCGCTGATGGCCGAGGGCAAGCTGCTGCCCTACCTGGACATCCCCTTCCAGCACGCCAGCCCGAAAGTGCTCAAGTCCATGAAGCGCCCCGCCTTCGAGGACAAGACCCTGGCGCGTATCAAGAAGTGGCGCGAGATCTGCCCCGAGCTGACCATCCGCTCCACCTTCATCGTCGGCTTCCCCGGCGAGACCGAGGACGACTTCCAGTACCTGCTCGACTGGCTGACCGAAGCCCAGCTCGACCGCGTCGGCTGCTTCCAGTACTCCCCGGTGGAAGGCGCCCCGGCCAACGACCTGGGCCTGGAAGTCGTCCCCGATGACGTCAAGCAGGACCGTTGGGAGCGCTTCATGGCACACCAGCAGGCCATTTCCGCCGCACGCCTGCAGCTGAAGATCGGCAAGGAAATCGACGTGCTGATCGACGAAGTGGATGACGAAGGCGCGGTCGGCCGCTCCTACGCCGACGCCCCGGAAATCGACGGCGCCGTGTACATCGACAGCTTCGATGTGAAGCCGGGCGACAAGGTGCGCGTGCGCATCACCGACGCCGACGAGTACGACCTCTGGGCCGAACTGGTCTGATCCGCAAAAGCCCCGCTGATGCGGGGCTTTTCATTTCTGCTATTGGAAAGCCCATGACCAACAACGACGTACTGCGCAGCCTGCGCTACCTGCTGGACATCCGCGATGCGCAGGTCGCCGAGATCACCGCGCTGGCCGGCTTCAACCTCAGCACCGAGGATGTCGGCGCCTTCCTCGCCCGCGACGACGAGCCGGAGTTCAAGCCCTGCAGCGACCGCGTGCTGGCGCACTTCCTCGACGGCCTGATCGTGCATCGCCGTGGCCGCGACGAATCGCGCCCGCTGCCGCCGGTGGAACTGCCGCTGACCAACAACATCACCCTGAAGAAACTGCGCGTGGCCTTCGAACTGCGCGACGACGATATCCTCGCGATCCTCGACAGCGTCAGCTTCATCGTCACCAAGACAGAACTGGGCGCGCTGTTCCGCAAACCCGGCCACAACAACTACCGACCCTGCGGCGACCAGTTGCTGCGCAACTTCCTCAAGGGCCTGACGCAGCGCCAGCAGCGCTGAGATCGACATGCTCTATCGCCTGGCTGCCGACGCCGTTGTCCTGTTCCATCTGGGCTTCATCCTCTTCGCGCTGCTCGGCGGCCTGCTGGTGCTGCGCTGGCCGCGCCTGGCGTGGCTGCACGTACCGGCGGCGGTCTGGGGCATGGCGGTGGAATTCCTCCACCTCTATTGCCCGCTCACGCCGCTGGAGAATCACTTCCGCGCCCTGGCCGGCGACCAGGGCTACAACGGCGGCTTCATCGAGCATTACCTGATCCCGCTGATCTACCCCGCCGGCCTGACCGAGGCAACCCAGGTCGTCCTCGGCCTCATCGTGGCCGCAGTCAATCTGCCGCCTTACCTGCTTCTGCTGCGCCGGGTGCTGCATTCGCGCTGAGCGGCTTGTCCATCGGCAGATAGGCCAGGCTCGCCTCCTTGTTCTTCGCGTGCCCCAGGCGCTGGCCATTGTTGAGCCCGGACTCGATCAGCCGGTGATCCGCCGTCAGCCAGTTCAGCGGCTGCGTACCTTCATGGGTCACCTGGGAAACGATCAGGGTGCGCGACGGGTCCCAGTCCTCGCCGGTGCGCTGGCGCAGCCAGGCGAACAACGCGGCGCTGTCGCCCTGCGGATAATCGGAATGGATATAGAGGAAGGGATGGGCCTGCCGTTCGCCATGCTTCTGCAGATAGATCGGCAGGCGCGCGTCGTCATCGCCGAGGACCAGTACCCGCCACTGCGACCAGGGCGCCGTCTGCTCCGCGGCGGCACGCACCTCCCTGGCGAACAGCGGAACCCCGCCGCCAGCATTGCTCCATGGGTACGCCACGCCCACCACCAGCAGCATCACCACCGCCGCGGCGCCGACCGCCCGCGGCCAGGCACGCCCCAGCCCGGCCAGCTTGCGTTCCTGCCGCCACTCGATCACCCACCACGCCCCCAACAGTTGCGCGAACGGCACCAGCGGAAGCACGTAGTAACTGCGCCGGCCACCACTGGCAGTGAAGAACGCGAACAGCAGCACCAGCGCCCAGACCAGCCAGCGCGCGTCGGGCTCCAGCTGCTTCCAGCGACGCGCAGCGAACCACAGGCCAAGCACCCACAGCGGCGCCCAGGGCAGCGTGTAGGCCGGCAGATAGAGCAGGTAGGTGTAAATCGGCCCCTCGTGGTCGAAGGGCTGGAAGAAGCGCACCACGTTCTCGCGGAATACCAGCGCCAGCCCGCTCTCGCCGTAGCTGGGCTGGCCGTAGAAGTGCGATAGCACGAAGGGAATCGCATACACGCCACCGGCCACTACCAGCGCCACCAGCAACCGCAGGTTCAGGTGCCGGCGCCAGCGCCCGGCGCTGAGCAGATGCGGCAGCAGCACCAGCCCCGGCAGGACGAAACCGATCAACCCCTTGCACAGCGACGTCAGCGAGAGGATCAGGAAGAAGCCCAGGTAGTTCCTGAACCGCGTGTCCTCCGGGTCACGCCAGTACCAGGCCAGCGCCGCCAGCACGCCGAACACCGTGAGCATGTCCGCCGTCGCCACCCGCGCCCAGAACAGGAAGTAGAACGTGGTCGCCAGCAACCAGCCCGCCAGCAGGCCGGTGCCCTTGCGCAACAGGCGCTCGCCCAGCCACCAGGTGAGCCAGATGCTGCCCAGGCCGGCGAGTACGGTGCTGGCGCGCAGCGTCCAGTGATTGAGCCCGAACAGGCTGGCCGGCGCGGTGATCAGCCAGTAGGACAGCAATGGTTTGTCGTAGTACGGCGCCCCACGCAGGTAGGGATCGAAGTAGTCGCCTGACTGCAGCATCTGCAACGAGATATCCGCCCAGCGCACTTCCGGGCCCCAGACCTCGCGCCAGCCCAACCCGAACAGCAACAGCAGCGCCGAGACGCCCAATAGCAGCGCCAATGCCTTCCGATCCTTGCTCCAACCCTGCATCACCTGGCCCCGACCAACCGAATGTGCGGCGGACACTAGGGCAACGAAGGTTATGCGCAGGTTAAGAAAATGCAGCCGTCGCGTAATGCGCCGCCATTTCCCGATTGGATAGTGCTCGGAGCGCCCCGCTCATCCCGCTAGGGTGAGGCGAAAAACCAGCCAGGAGAGGCTCATGCACCCGTACTTTTCCCTCGCAGGCAAGACCGCACTGGTCACCGGCGGCACCCGCGGCATTGGCCGGATGATCGCCCAGGGCCTGCTCGAAGCCGGCGCCAGCGTCATCATCTGCGCCCGCGATGGCGCCGCCTGCGCCGACACCGCCGCCGAGCTGTCGCAGTACGGCGAGTGCATCGGCCTGCCGGCCAACCTCGCCACCGAGGAAGGCGCCCGTGCACTGGCCGCCGAGCTGAACGAGCGCCTGGATCACCTCGACATTCTGGTCAACAATGCCGGCACCACCTGGGGCGCGCCGCTGGAAAGCTACCCGGCCTCGGGCTGGGAGAAGGTCATGCAGCTCAACGTCACCGCCGTGTTCAGCTGCATCCAGCAACTGCTGCCGCTGCTGAAGAAGGCCGGCAGTGCGCAAAGTCCGGCACGGGTGATCAACATCGGCTCGGTGGCCGGCGTCACTTCCCACGGCGAGAATGCCTATGCCTACGGCCCGAGCAAGGCTGCGCTGCACCAGCTGTCGCGCATGCTCGCCCGCGAACTGGTGGGCGACCACATCAACGTCAACGTCATCGCCCCCGGCCGGTTCCCCAGCAAGATGACCCGCCACATCGCCAACGACGAGCAGGCCATGGCCGAGGACACCGCCGTCATCCCCATGCGCCGCTGGGGCCGCGAGGAAGAAATGTCCGCTTTGGCAATAAGCCTGGCGAGCGCTGCCGGCGCCTACATGACCGGCAATATCATCCCCATCGACGGCGGCTTCCACCTCGGCTGAAGCCCGTTGCGAGGGGAATCGGGTACCATGGCGGCCCCTGCAAAAAGCCTGTGCCGCCATGTCCCACACCCTCTCGCCCATCGGCTACGTCCGCTCCTGCTTCAAGGAGAAGTTCGCCATCCCGCGCCAGCCGCAACTGGCTCCGGCCGCGACCGGTGTGCTGGAACTGCTGCCGCCGTTCGACACGGGCGATGCTGTGGCAGGCCTGGAGCAGGTCAGCCACGTCTGGCTGATCTTCCTCTTCCACCAGGCGCTGGAAGACAAGCCACGGCTCAAGGTGCGCCCGCCGCGCCTGGGCGGGAACCAGTCGATGGGCGTCTTCGCCACCCGCGCCACCCACCGCCCCAACGGCCTCGGCCAATCCGTGGTGAAACTGGAAAAGGTCGAGCCCGGCCGGCTCTGGCTGTCCGGCATCGACCTGCTCGATGGCACGCCGGTGATCGACATCAAGCCGTACGTGCCCTACGCGGACATCGTGGTCGAAGCGCGCAACGCCATCGCCGACGCCCCTCCCGCCCCCATCGCCGTGCACTGGGACGACGAAGCCCTGCGCCAGGCTCGTGAACATGGCCAGCGCCTCGGTCAGCCGGTGCACAAGCTGATCGAGCAGTGCCTCGCCCAGGATCCCCGCCCGGCCTACCAGAAGCCGCCGCCCGAGCGCCGCTACGGCGTGCGCCTGTGGGACCTGGATGTGCACTGGCATTACCCCACCGATGGCGAAATCTGCGTGCTGGACGTGCAGCGCGCCGCCAACTGAATCCTGCCTCAGTCCACCGGATTGAGGGCGATCACGTCGCTCTCGAAGCACTCCTGCTCGATGATCAGCGGCTCCACCAGCGGGCGGCTGTCGCGGAAGTGCGCGGTCTGCGTGTGCGCCTCGTAGGCCGCATCATCGCGGTAGATCTCGTAGAGGTAGATCACGTCCGGATCAAGGCGATCCTGGGACACATCGAAGACCAGGCAGCCCGGCTCGCTGGACACGGAAGCAGCGGCGTTGGCCTTGATGGCGTGGAGGAAATCCTCGGCGCTACCGGGTTTGACACGGGTCTTGATGAACAGACTGTACACAGGGCGTTCCTTTTGTTTTAAATTTAAAAATAAATTGTATACAAAAAAGGAACCGCGTCCATGTCCGATCTCCCTGCCCGCCCCGGCCGCCTCAACGGCCTGCGCCATCTCGCCCTGCTGGTGCCGAACCTGGAAGAGTGCGAGCGCTTCTATGTCGATGTGCTCGGCATGGCGGTGCTGAACCGTGCCAACGAGGACCTGGTGTACCTCACCTGCGGCAACGACAACCTCTCGCTGGGGCGCGGCTTCGGTGCCGCCAACGGGCTGCAGACCATGGATCACTATGGTTTCGTGGTGGACAGCGTGGAAGAGCTGGAAGCCTGGTACCAGTACTTCAAGGCACGCGGTGTGACGCTGCTGGACCGCCCGTTCGACCATGGCGACGGCGCGCGCAGCTTCCACCTGCTGGACCCGGCGGGGAACAAGGTGCAGCCGCTGTATCACCCGGCGGTATCCGGGCAGCGGTTGGTCTGACGCCCTGATAGGAGCGAGGTTGCTCGCGAACGAGGACGCACCGTGCCTTGCAGGTTCGCGAGCAAGCTCACTCCTGCAAAGAGCTGCTACCTGGGGCGGAAATCCAGGCATAAAAAACGCCGCGTTCCCAAGGGAATCGCGGCGTTCTTTCGACTGAACCGTCGGACGCTGCTTACTTCTCGACGAAGGCGCGCTCGATCAGGTAGTCGCCGGGCTCGCCCATGCGTGGGGAGATCTGCAGGCCGAAGCTGTTCAGCACTTCGCTGGTCTCGTCGAGCATGCTCGGGCTGCCGCAGATCATGGCGCGGTCGTCCTGCGGGTTCATCGGCGGCAGGCCGATGTCGGCGAACAGCTTGCCACTGCGCATCAGGTCGGTCTGGCGGCCCATGCTGTGGAACTCTTCACGGGTGACCAGCGGGCAATAGATCAGCTTCTCTTTCACCATGTCGCCGAAGTACTCGTGCTCCGGCAGGACCTTGGTGATGAAGTCCGCGTAAGCGAGCTCGCTGACCCAGCGCACGCCGTGGACCAGGATGACCTTCTCGAAGCGCTCGTAGACTTCCGGGTCCTGGATCACCGAAAGGAACGGCGCCATGCCGGTGCCGGTGCTCAGCAGGTACAGGTGCTTGCCGGGCTTGAGGTCGTCCAGCACCAGGGTGCCGGTGGGCTTGCGGCTGACCATCAGTTCGTCGCCTTCCTTCAGGTGCTGCAGACGCGAAGTCAGCGGACCGTCCGGGACCTTGATGCTGAAGAACTCCAGGTGCTCTTCGTAGTTCGGGCTGGCGATGCTGTACGCGCGCATCAGCGGACGACCGTTGACTTCCAGGCCGATCATCACGAACTGGCCGGTCTTGAAGCGCAGACCCGGGTTACGGGTGGTCTTGAAGCTGAAGAGGGTGTCGTTCCAGTGGTGCACGCTGAGAACGCGCTCGGTGTACAGGTTGCTCATCAAGGACTCCTAGGAGAAACGTGGCGCACCCCAGCAGATCCCGGACGTAGCGCAATTGCGCGACATTTTATAGGCGGCGACAATATCCGCAAAATAAATTATCTGGATATTGCTAATCCAAAACGCAGATAAGGCCGCATCATGTCGCCGCAAAAGGATACCTTCCGGGCATTCCGGCACCGGGGCGACGAAATGTCGCGCAGCCTTTTCGGAGCCATCGTCCATGAAATTCACCCTGCGCCAGCTCGAAGTCTTCGTCGCCGTCGCCCAGCAGGAAAGCGTCTCCCGCGCCGCTGCAGGGCTGTCCATGTCGCAGTCGGCGACCAGCACCGCCCTGGGCGAGCTGGAGCGGCAGTTCGACTGCAAGTTGTTCGATCGTTCCGGCAAACGCCTGACCCTCAACGCCCTCGGCCGCCAGTTGCTACCCCAGGCAGTGGCCCTGCTGGACCGCGGCAGCGAGATCGAAAACATGCTCAACGGCAAGAGCGCCTTCGGCTCGCTGGACCTGGGCGCCACCCTGACCATCGGCAACTACCTGGCGACCCTGCTGATCGGCACCTTCATGCAGCGCCAGCCCGACTGCCGGGTGCGCCTGCACGTGCACAACACCGCCCACGTGGTGCAGCGCGTGGCGCACTACGAACTCGACCTCGGGCTGATCGAAGGCGACTGCCAGCACCCGGACATCGAGGTGCAGCCGTGGATGGAGGACGAACTGGTGGTGTTCTGCGCACCGCAGCACCCACTCGCCCGCGAAGGCCACGCGAGCCTGGAGCGGCTGACGGAAGAAGCCTGGATCCTGCGGGAACAGGGTTCCGGCACGCGGCTGACCTTCGACCAGGCCATGCGACACCACGTGGAACCGCTGAACGTGCGGCTGGAGCTGGAACACACCGAGGCGATCAAGCGTGCGGTGGAGTCAGGGCTGGGCATCGGCTGCATCTCGCGCCTGGCCCTGCGCGACGCCTTCCGCCGCGGTAGCCTGGTTCCGGTGGAAACCCCGGACCTGGACCTGCGCCGGCAGTTCTACTTCATCTGGCACCGGCAGAAATACCAGACCGCGACCATGCGCGAGTTCCTGGAACTATGCCGCAGCGAAACCGCCGGGGTGACGCGCAGCGACGATATTGTCCTGCCGATGATTCCCTGAAGTGTGCTTTTTTGTAGGACCGAGGGGCGCCCAACCCTTGCTCGCGAACGCTTCAAACCTGCGACATCAGTGTCAGGCCGTTCGCGAGCAAGCTCGTTCCTACAGGCCGTCAGCCGAGCAGGATGCCCGCCCAGGTCACGGTGATGATGGTCAGCGCGACGAACTGGGCCGCACTGCCCATGTCCTTGGCGTTCTTCGACAGCGGATGACGCTCCAGGGAAACCCGGTCCACCACCGCCTCGATGGCGGAATTGAGCAGTTCGACGATCAGCGCCAGCAGGCACACGGCGATCATCAGCGCGCGCTCGCCGCGGGTCACATCGCAGAAGAACGACAGCGGGATCAGGATGACGTTGATCAGCACCAGTTGGCGGAAGGCCGCTTCACCCTTGAAGGCGGCGGCGAAGCCGGCCAGCGAGTAGCCGGCGGCGTTGAAGATGCGTTTCAGGCCGGTCTGGCCCTTGAAGGGGGAGGCGGACACGTGTGGTTCTCACAGGCAAAGGTCGCGGCACTCTATACCAGCGATCGTCAAAAAGGGGTCAAGGCCATTACAGAATGTAACGACCCCTGAGCCGGAATATGGTGGCCTCAGGCCCCCGGCACCGACTCCATCTGCGCCAGCAACAGCGCCGCCTGGGTGCGGGTGCGTACGTTCAGCTTGCGGAAGATCGCGGTGACGTGAGCCTTCACCGTGGCTTCGGAGACACTCAGCTCGAAGGCGATCTGCTTGTTCAGCAGGCCTTCGCAGACCATGGTCAGCACACGGAACTGCTGCGGCGTCAGGCTGGCCAGGCCAGCGCTGGCGGCGCGCACGTCATCGCTCATCTCGGTCACGGCATCCACCTGCGGCGGCCACCAGACGTCACCATCGAGCACCGCCCGCACGGCCTGCTGCAGCACACTCAGTTCGCTGGACTTGGGGATGAAGCCACTGGCGCCGAACTCACGGGAGCGCTGTACCACGGCGGCATCTTCCTGGGCCGAGACCATCACCACCGGGATCTGCGGGTACTGCCCGCGCAACAGCACCAGGCCGGAGAAGCCGTAGGCGCCGGGCATGTTGAGGTCCAGCAGCACCAGATCCCAGTCGGCCTTCTCGTTCAGGCGCGTCTCCAGCTCCGCGATACTCGCGGCCTCCGACAGTCGCGCCTCGGGGCCAAGACCGATGGTCAGGGCCTGGTGCAGGGCACTGCGGAACAGCGGGTGATCGTCAGCGATCAGGATCTCGTAGGAAGCCATGAATTTTCCTTGAAGGCCGCGTCGAAGTACTGCCGTGGATAACAGCCAGACTTGCGCAGGAAAGGTCGGAGCAAGGATAGAGCACTGCTTGTCGCATTGTACGCAAAGACAACCCTCGGTGTCCGCCGCGAATACATCGCCCAACGGTACATACAGCGTGGTTTCAAAGCCCCTGCCAGTGTACCCGCCGAGAAGCCGCTCCCCTTTCCAAAGGCCCGGTGTTACGGCAGAGTTCCGCTTTTTTTCCTGCCTGTTACGAGAACAAGATGAAAAGCCATGCGCTACGCGCCGATATCCTGATGCTGTTCACCGCGATGATCTGGGGGGTCTCCTTCGTCGCGCAACGCCTCGGGATGGATGCCATCGGTCCCTTCCTCTATACCGGCCTGCGCTTCACCCTCGGCGCCGTGGCACTGCTGCCGCTGCTGGCCTGGTCGAGCAAGCGTGGCGCCCAGCCGTTCAACCGGGGCCAGATCCTCGCGGGCCTGGCCATCGGCACCGCACTGACCGTGGGGATCAACCTGCAGCAGGTTGGCCTGATGTTCACCAGCGTGACCAATTCCGGCTTCATCACCGGCCTGTACGTCATCATCGTGCCGCTGCTCGGCCTGCTGATCGGCCATCGAGCCGGCATGGGCACCTGGCTGGGTGCCGCGCTGGCCGTGACCGGCATGGCCATGCTGAGCATCGGCCCGGGCTTTCACGTCGCCTCCGGTGACTGGCTGCAATTGACCGGTGCCTTCGTCTGGGGCGGCCACGTCCTGCTCGTCGGCCTGTTCGCCAGCCGCTATGACCCGATCCGTCTGGCCTTCCTGCAGTTCGTCACCTGCGCGGTGGTGAGCATGATCCTGGCCGTGGTGTTCGAAGAGATTCACTGGGATGCCATCGTCCAGGCCGCCCCCGCCCTGATCTACGGCGGCCTGTTCGGCGTCGCCACCGGCTTCACCCTGCAGGTCATCGCGCAGAAGCACGCCATCGCCTCCCACGCGGCGATCATCCTCTCGCTGGAGGCGGTGTTTGCCGCCATCGCCGGCGCGCTGTTCCTCGACGAGACCCTGCATGTGCGCGGTTACTTCGGCTGCGCGCTGATGCTGGCCGGCATGCTGGTGGCACAGCTTTGGCCGAAGAAAGCCGAGGTGAAGGCGGTCTGATCTCTACTGCATAACGGAGCGAGACTGTTCGCGAGCAAGCTCGCTCCTGCAGGCTGGGGATTCGGCGGCACGAGCGCTTTTGGTAAGAGCAAGCTTGCTAGCGAACCGCACACCTCGGCGCCCACCCTGAAAATCACATTCATGCGATGAAGAGCCGATCTAGCGCTCGGTAAACGGTCTCAACGCCTGGTGCGCCGGGCTCTGCTCGTCCAGCGGCTGCTGGCGCTTGGAGCCCAGGTAACGCTCGCTGAACACATCCAGATAAGCGTCCAGCGCATCGCCGGCGCGGCGGTCACCGGCCAGCCCGAGGCAAAGCGCAGCGACTTCGGCGGTGCACAGGTGCTCGTCGAACTTGGAGCGGCGCAGGCGATAGCGTGACAGGGCATCGGGGGTGATGCTCAGCACGGGGAAACGGTCCAGGTAGGGGCTCTTGCGGAACATCTTGCGCGCCTCATTCCAGGTGGCGTCGAGCAGGATGAACAGCGGGCGCTTGCCGGCCTGCGGCTCCACCGTGGTCACTACGCGCTCGGGCTGGACGAACTCGCCGGGGAATACCACATACGGCTGCCACTGCGGATCGTCGAGCAGCGCCAGCAGCGCCGGATCGACCTCAATACGCGACCAGCCGAACGCCCAGGTGTCGGGCACCGTCTCGGCGATCAGCCAGCCGGTATTGCTCGGTTTGAGCGGCTCGGTGTCGAACATCACCAGGCACATCGCCGCGTTGGACTCGACCTGCGGGCGCAGGCCGCACATGCAGTAGTTCGGCCGCAGGCGGCAACCGGGACAGCGTGGCGAGCGCGAGCCACGGGCCACGAAGGGCTTGAGGCAGCGGGCCAGGCGCTCATCACGCAGGCGGGCGACAGCGTGGCTCATCGGGCCACCGGGGTGCGGAAGATCGGACGGTACATCGAAGGCTCGAACGGGGCGACGGGTGCGGACCGCCGATTGTACCAGAGCTGCAACCTGCCTCCCTGTACACGGCCGAGTGGCGATGAAAGTCGCGACCGGCTTCGCGTCATCCCTCGACGAAGTTGGCCGCCTGACGTGCCGGACAGCGGGCTGCGGCAATCGAATCTCGGCAGGGAGGTCGTTTTCGGGGACAATAGGCGGCTGTAATGACCAGCGAACCCGGAAGGCTCGCCACGGTCGAATCGGCACCATTGTCAGGAGATGCCCATGCTGCGCCTCACCGCCCTCGCCCTCTGCCTCGTTCTTCCCGTCGCGCATGCCGCCTCGAAGAAGGACTTCGAACTGACCCAGACCCTGGAAAAGGTCGCCAAGGAAAGCAGCGAAGGCACCCCACGCGCGATCAACGAGGACATCCTCGACCAGGGCTACACCGTCGAGGGCCCGCAACTGATCAACCACCTGAGCGTGCGCGCCAGCCATGCCGAGCGCATGCGCGAAAACCCGGACAGCGTGCGCAGCCAGCTGGGCGACAGCGTCTGCAGTAATACCGCCTACCGCCAACTGCTGGCCGAGGGCGCGATCCTCACCTACAGCTTCACCGAGTACAAGACCAACGCCCCGGTCGCCACCGAGCGTTTCGACGCCGGCAGCTGCAAGATCAAGCTGAAGAAGTAAACCGCCTGCATGCTCGACAAGGAAATGTTGCTGAAGATCGCGCGCACGCCAATGCCCTTCGGCAAGTATCAGGGCCGCATGCTGGTGGACCTGCCGGACGAGTACCTGCTGTGGTTCCACAAGAAGGGCCAGTTCCCGGCCGGCGAACTGGGCCGATTGATGCAACTGACCTTGGAACTGAAGATCGACGGCCTCGACGGCCTGATCAAGCCACTCAAGCGCTGAAGTCCGCGCAACCGCCGGATGGCGGTTGCGCCAGCGCCGATCAACGCAGGATGGCTGGGTTTTCCTTGGCGGCCACCGCTGCCGCCTCGTCCGGTGCGAGCAAGGCGCTGCGGGGGATGTCCAGCAGTCGCGCACAGGCCGCCAGTACATGGGCCCAGCTGCAACGGTTGGCGAACAGCATGCCCGCCTCGTCCAGCGTTCCACCCTGGTTACGATACCCCAGGACCGCCGTCTTCAGCGCATCGGGCAGGATAGGCCAGAGGTGTCCACGCGCCACCTCCGGGCGCATGTGGGTGAGCAGCACGCGCCGCTCGTAGTGGTCGGGGAACAGACGCATGGCGATGGACTCGTCCGCCAGCGCTTGTAGCTCCCAATTGTCGCGCGGCGCGCGGAAGCGCCCCGGCTCCTGCAGATAAACCAGTCGATAAGGATAGCCAGCCTCCTCCAGCCGCAAGGCAGCGCGGCGCATCTCGGCCAACTGGTAACTGCCGTTGGCGATCAGCAGCAGCGGTTCGGCGCCGGGATGCTCGTCCAGCAGGATTGCGCCATCTCGCGCCAGCTGCTCGGCCTGAGCCTGGGTAAATACCGATGGCCGCTCGCGCTTGGGGGCCACGATGCAGGCCAACTGCCCGCGGCTGCGATAGATGTCCGGCAACAGCGCCAACAGGCTGTTGTGGTCGGCCGGGAAAACTACCCGCACCATGTCGTTCATCTCGCCCAGCAGCGCCTCGCAGAAGGTGGTGTCCTGGTGGGATTGCTGGTTTTTACCGTTCTCCCAGGTATGCGAGGTCGCCACCAGCGGCCAGCCGAGCCAGCCTGCCGGACGCCCTGCTTCCTTCTGCTGGCGGGCGAAGATCAGCGTCTGGCGCACCGCACCGAGCATCTTCACGCAGAAGGCTTCATAGCTGGCCACCAGGTTCAGCCCGCCCTGGTTGGCCAGGCAGGCGGAAACCACTGCCTCCTCGTTGAGCGCGGTGATAATCCGGCCATCCACGGCTTCCAGGTCGCTCTCCGGCTCGCTCACCCGGTGCCGCAGCGCCTTGAGCACGCCGCCCAGGCGGTTGCTCGCCAACTCGTCCGGATTGCCGACACGGGCGCGCAGGTCCGGGTTGGCGCCACACAGGTCGACGTAGAAGCGATCCAGAGCGGCCATGGGGGAGCATTCATCATTGCGGTAATGCAGCGGGGGAATCGAAGGCTCAATGGGCCGACGCACGGCGAGCGGGTTATCCCGTTCCAGTACTCGGCCGCTGCGCGAAGCAATGAAGAGCTGACAAGCCTCGGCAAGTTCATCGGGCTCGACCCAGAGCGGCGCCGCATGCTGGTTGAACAGGTCGCGCGCCTCGGCATCCTCGCTGGGATTGCCCGGTAGCGGCAGGTTGTGCGCGGCATTGCTGCCAGCGCCATAGAACCCATAGCCCTTGGTCGTTTCGGCGATGCCGTAAGGAATCGGTAAAGGGTAGCGAAGGATGCCGCGCTCCTTCTCATCGACGCGGTGCTGCAGCCGCTCTTCCATTTCCCACAGGGCACAGACGAAAGCTGCCGGGTCGCGGCCATCGAAGCTGATCGGATCGAATCCGCAGCGGCGCAGATGAAGCTTGAAGCCTTCCAGCCCTTCGTGGGTGCCCAGGTCGGTGCGCTGCTCGATACGCCGGCCATTGGCGATCATCACCGGCAAGGCCGTGCCACAGTCCTCGGCGCGCCACCAGCGGGGAATCCAGTCGCTACCGCGCTGCTCCTCGGCAGCGCCGTCGGAGAGGAAGGCCACCAGGGTCTCGCCCGGCAGCGGCATGTGCGCATACATCAACTCGGCGAAGCCGAGGTATCCACCTTCGGCAACCCCGCCGGCGGTGTGCGGATTGACGTGGCTGCCCAAAGGAGCGGCAACCTTGCCTTCCGGCGTCTGCGCATAGCTGTAGAAGTCCTGCACCAGCCGATCCAGACCAGCTTCGCCATTCCCGTAGGCTGCGGCCTGTTCCGGATGCAGGTTGCCGGTGAGCACGTTGAGCGCGTCGATCGCTGCCACGCAGTGCCCTTGCCCCATCAGCCAGCCGCGTGTCCTGCCGCTCAGGGCATTCAGGGCGAGGTAGCCCGCATAGGCTGGCACCATGTTCAGCGCGCCGCCGGTATGTCCTTCGGGCTGAGCCTTGAAATCTTCGGGCTGCAAGGGTGCGCCATCGAGGCGGACACGCCTGGCGTAGGTCATGTGCGCCACCAGCCAGAGGCCGGCGCAGGTCAGGCGATCCAGAGCGCCGAACAGCCGGTAGACGCTGGCCAGATCCGGCTGCCGGCCGTACTGGACCAATTGATGAGCCACACGAAAGACCGCCGCCTGGGTCTGCACGCTATGCTGAAGCGGACCACGGCCTTGCAGCCAGCGGGCATATTCCGGCTCGGCTGCCGCATGGGCGGCAAGCTCCTCGGGGCTTGGCAGGATCTGTGACATGTCGGCTCTCCCTTGGTTATGCCGGAAAGTCTAGGTCTCCAGAGATCGGACAGGCGCTGACATGCATCAACGACCGTCCCGACCATTCGAGCAAGGCTGAAAGAGAATTCCGACAAGGAGACGACATGGCGCTTCTCACCTTCATCGGCGCAATCCAGGAAGTCACCGGTTCCTGCTACCTCCTGGAAACCCGCGACGGCGTCCGCGTGCTGCTCGAATGCGGAATGCGCCAGGGGCGCAGCGGCAACAAGGGCACCCGCGACAACGAGGCGACCAACCGCACACCCTTCCCCTTCGATCCGCAGGAGCTCGACGCCGTCGTACTGTCCCACGCCCATCTGGATCACAGCGGCTTGCTGCCGCGCCTGGCAAAGGAAGGCTACAAGGGACCGATCTACGCCACCGAATCCTGCTGCGATCTGCTGGAACTGATGCTGATGGATTCGGCGCACATCCAAGAGAAGGACGCCGAGTGGGAAAACAAGTGGCGCGCCCGCCTCGGCAAGCCCCCCGTCAAGCCGCTGTACACCGTCGAAGACGCTTCCCGCGCGCTGAACCAGCGCCGCCGCGTCAGCTATGGCAGCACGGTGGACGTAGCGCGCGGCATCCGCGTGACCTTCCATAACGCCGGGCACATCCTCGGCTCGGCCATCGTTGAACTGGAAATCCATGAGTTCGGCTCGACCCGCCGTCTGGTGTTCTCCGGGGACCTGGGCAGCACCTGCTCGCCCCTTATGCGCACACCCACGCCGCTATCCCGCGCCGATGTGGTGCTGCTGGAATCCACCTACGGCGACCGCGACCACCGCGATGCCAACGATACGCTACTGGAACTGGCCGGCATCCTCCAACGCGCGCAGAACGAGGGCGGCAACGTGTTGATCCCGTCCTTCGCCGTGGGCCGCACCCAGGACCTGATCTACTACCTCGGACGCTTCTACCAGGAGGGCCGCCTGCCGCAGCAGGTCGTCTATCTCGACAGCCCCATGGCCGCCCAGGCCAACAACATCTACCTGCAGCACATCGGCGAGATCGCCGACGTCGACCGCGAATACATGCGCGGCACCGGCACCGCCAAGGTCGGCGAGTGGCTGCCGATCCTGCGTACCACCCAGAGCGCGGATGAATCCATGTCGCTGAATCGCATCAAGAGCGGCGCCATCATCATCGCCGGCAGCGGCATGTGCACCGGTGGGCGCATCGTCCATCACCTCAAGCACAACCTCTGGCGCGAGGAATGCCACATCGTCTTCCCAGGCTTCCAGGCCAAGGGCACGTTGGGACGCGCCATCGTCGACGGTGCCGAATCGGTGCGCATCCTGCGCCAGCGCATCAGCGTGAAAGCACAGATCCACACCCTGGGCGGGTTTTCCGCCCATGCGGGACAATCACAATTAATTCAGTGGGTTGGCCACTTCGAACACAAACCCGAGCTATACCTGATACATGGCGAGCGGGAAAAGATGGATGTACTCAAGGGGGCACTCCAGGATCGCCTGAACTGGACGGCCAACATTCCGGAGCCCGGAGACCGGATCGCCATCTGAGATCGAGGCCTCACCGACTGTCACACCCGCGTGCCAGACTGGGCTGGCCTACTGCTGAACCTGTGCGTGCGGCGTAGCGCCAAGGCGTAACGACCAGAGCCACCTTGTGTGGCCGGCGCCCCCATGGACAGGCGATCAGGGGTTGATGAACAAGGAGTATCAACATGCCCTACGAGCCCGACGACTACCTCTCCAGACACTTCCAGACCAGCGGCACTGACCTTGCGCAGAAGATCGAGGAACTGGCCGCACTGGCCGCTCCCGGCGACAGCCAGAACCTGCCGCTGTACCGTGAGATGCTCACCACCGTCGCCCGCATGGCCCAGGCCGACCGCAACCGCTGGGACGCCAAGATCATGCTGCAGACCCTGCGCGAGATGGAGCACGCCTTCAGCACTCTGGAGCAGTTCAAACGTCGCCGCAAAGTTACCGTATTCGGCTCGGCGCGCACGCCGGCCGATCACCCCGTCTACGCCTTGGCCCGCGAGTTGGGCGAAACCCTGGCGCGCTACGACCTGATGGTCATCACCGGCGCAGGCGGCGGCATCATGGCCGCGGCCCACGAGGGAGCCGGACTGGAAAACAGCCTGGGCTTCAACATCACCCTGCCCTTCGAGCAGCACGCCAATCGCATCGTGGATGGCACCAGCAACCTGCTGTCGTTCCACTTCTTTTTCCTGCGCAAGCTGTTCTTCGTCAAGGAAGCCGACGCACTGGTGCTCTGCCCCGGCGGCTTCGGTACTCTCGACGAGGCGCTGGAAGTGCTGACCCTGATCCAGACCGGCAAGAGCCCGCTGGTGCCGGTTGTGCTGCTTGACCAACCGGGCGGGCATTACTGGGACCACGCCCTGGAATTCATCAAGGAGCAGCTCGAAGACAACGGCTACATCCTGCCCAGCGACATGAACCTGATGAGGCTAGTGCACTCAGCCGAGGAGGCCGCCGAGGAAATCGCCCAGTTCTACAGCAACTTCCACTCCAGCCGCTGGCTCAAGGATCGCTTCGTCATCCGCCTCAACCATCCGCTGAGCGTGCGCGCGTTGCAATTGCTGGAGCGCGAGTTTGGCAGCCTCTGCGTCACGGACGGCTTCCACCAGCAACCCTACAGCGAATCGGAACTGGATGAACCGGAGTTCTCCCACCTCACCCGTCTAGCCTTCGCTTTCAACGGCCGTGACCAGGGGCGACTGCGCGAGCTGCTGAACTTCATCAACCAGCCGGAGAACTGGGAACGCTGATTTCCTGGCTCCGAGAACAAACAAGGCACCCGCATGGGGTGCCTTGTTCATTTCAATCATCTGATCGTCGACCGCTCAGAAGCCGACTGATGGCTTCCATCGAGTAACCCCGATAACTCAGGAAACGCCCTTGCTGGGCTCGCTCGCGGGCATCCTGTGGCAGCCGGGCGAACTTGCGGCGCCAGACTTCACGCAGGTTTTCGCTCCAATCGACGCCGCACAAGCGCAGCGCACCGTCGATCTCACCACGTGGCAAACCCCGCTGCGACAACTCCTCGCGAATCCGCACCGGACCGTAACCTGCTCGCGCACGGCTGGCGATGTAGCTTTCCAGGTAACGGCTTTCATTGAGCAACCCCTCCTCGGCCAGACGGTCGAGGGCGGGGTCGATCAGGTCCTGTGTGGCGCCGCGTTGCCGCAGCTTGCGCGAGAGCTCTGCCCGGCCATGCTCGCGTCTTGCCAGCAGGTCCATGGCGACCCGTCGCACCGCGACGAGGTTATCGAGCTCGCTGGTCATCGCGATCAATAATCAGCTTCAGCTTCCGCTTCGGCCTCAGCCGCAGCGAGTTCGGCCTTGGTCGGCGCTGGCTGGTTGGTCAGCAGTTGTTCGCGGATGGCCTTGTCGAGGGTGTTGCAGATCTCGGCGTTGTCTTCCAGGAACTTGGCGGCGTTGGCCTTGCCTTGGCCAATCTTGCTGCCCTGGTAGCTGTACCAGGCGCCGGACTTCTCGATCAGGCCCAGCTGCACGCCCAGGTCGATGATTTCGCCGGTGCGGTAGATGCCGCGGCCGTACATGATCTGGAACTCGGCCTGACGGAACGGCGGGGCGACCTTGTTCTTCACGACCTTGACGCGGGTTTCACTACCGACCACCTCGTCGCCTTCCTTCACCGCGCCGGTCCGGCGGATGTCGAGACGAACGGAGGAGTAGAACTTCAGCGCGTTACCACCGGTGGTGGTTTCCGGGTTGCCGAACATCACACCGATCTTCATGCGGATCTGGTTGATGAAGATGACCAGGCAGTTGGCGTTCTTGATGTTGCCGGTGATCTTGCGCAGCGCCTGGGACATCAGGCGGGCCTGCAGGCCGACGTGTTGATCGCCCATCTCACCTTCGATTTCGGCCTTGGGCACCAGGGCCGCCACGGAGTCGACGATGATCACGTCAACGGCGTTGGAACGCACCAGCATGTCGGTGATTTCCAGCGCCTGTTCGCCGGTGTCCGGCTGGGATACCAGCAGGTCGTCGACGTTGACGCCCAGCTTGCCGGCGTAATCCGGGTCCAGCGCGTGCTCGGCGTCGACGAAGGCGCAGGTAGCGCCGGCTTTCTGGGCCTGGGCGATGACCGACAGGGTCAGGGTGGTCTTACCCGAGGATTCCGGACCGTAGATCTCGACGATACGGCCCTTCGGCAGACCGCCGATGCCCAGCGCAATGTCCAGACCCAGCGAGCCGGTGGAGATGGCGGGGATAGCCTGGCGCTCATGGTCGCCCATGCGCATGACCGCGCCTTTGCCGAATTGGCGTTCGATCTGTCCCAGGGCCGCGGCCAGGGCGCGCTTCTTGTTGTCGTCCATTGAAGTCCTCGCGAAGTCAGGCGGCCGGGCGGCCACGAACAACTGTATAAGTAGCCAGTATTATTCCACAGGGCAAGCCGCTCGCCTACCCCTGAATCGGATTTTCCCCGTCCGCCAGTCGCAATAGCCCTTCCAGAGCGGTCGCCACCGTCTGCCGGCGTACCGCTTCCCGATCACCGGCATACAGACGGCGTTCGCTGTACACCTTTTCACCTTTGCGCCAAGCCAGCCAGACAGTGCCTACCGGCTTCTCGGCAGAACCGCCATCCGGCCCGGCAATACCGCTCACCGCCACGGCGATATCCGCACCACTGCGAGGCAAAGCGCCAGCAACCATGGCCTCGACCACCTCCCGACTCACCGCGCCGACCCTTGGAAACAGCTCGGCCGGCACGTCCAACTGGCGGGTCTTCTGGGTATTGGAATAAGTGACGTAGCCCGCTTCGAACCAGGCGGAACTCCCGGAGACGCGCGTGATCGCCTCGGCGATGCCACCACCGGTGCAGGATTCAGCGGTGGTGACGCGTAATGTCTTGGCAGCCAATCGAGCGCCCAATCGGGCAGAGAGGTCTGTAATAAAGGAATCGGTAACGGACACAGTGCGCTCCGGGGTTAAAGAAGGCCAGGCGGATACCGTACACTAGGCGCTTTTGCATGTTGAAGCCGGACAGCCAGAAGCCATGAGTCAGAGCGACCTCTCCGCCCACACACCGATGATGCAGCAGTACTGGAAGCTGAAGAACCAGCACCCGGATCAACTGATGTTCTACCGTATGGGCGACTTCTACGAGCTGTTCTACGAGGACGCCAAGAAGGCCGCCAAGCTGCTGGACATCACTCTGACCGCGCGCGGACAGTCTGCCGGCAACTCCATCCCGATGGCGGGCATCCCGTTCCACTCCGCCGAGGGCTACTTGGCCAAGCTGGTGAAGCTCGGCGAATCAGTGGTGATCTGCGAGCAGATCGGCGACCCGGCCACCAGCAAGGGGCCGGTGGAGCGCCAGGTCGTACGTATTCTCACTCCCGGCACCGTCAGCGACGAAGCGCTGCTAGATGAGCGCCGGGACAACCTGATTGCTGCCGTGCTGGGTGATGAGCGCCTGTTCGGCCTGGCCGTGCTGGACATCACCAGCGGCCGGTTCAACGTCCAGGAAATCAAGGGCTGGGAAACCCTGCTCGCCGAACTGGAGCGCCTGAATCCCGCCGAGCTGCTGATCCCCGACGACTGGCCTCAGGGCCTGCCGGCGGAGAAACGCCGTGGCGCGCATCGCCGCGCGCCCTGGGACTTCGATCGCGACTCGGCGAAGAAGAGCCTGTGCCAGCAATTCGGCGTCCAGGATCTCAAGGGCTTCGGCTGCCAGGAACTGACTCTCGCCATCGGCGCCGCCGGCTGCCTGCTCGCTTACGCCAAGGAAACCCAGCGTACTGCCCTGCCACACCTGCGCAGCCTGCGTCACGAGCGCATCGACGATACCGTAATCCTCGATGGTGCCACGCGCCGCAACCTGGAACTGGACATCAACCTGGCTGGCGGCCGTGACAACACCCTGCAATCGGTGGTGGACCGCTGCCAGACCGCCATGGGCAGCCGCCTGCTGACCCGTTGGCTGAACCGTCCGCTGCGCGACCGCGCGGTGCTGGAAGCCCGCCAGGACTCGATCACCTGCCTGCTGGAGCGTTATCGCTTCGAAATCCTCCAGCCGCAGTTGAAGGAAATCGGCGACGTCGAACGTATCCTCGCCCGTATCGGCCTGCGCAATGCCCGCCCGCGCGACCTCGCTCGTCTGCGCGACGCCCTCGCGGCCCTGCCTGAACTGCAGAACGGCATGACCGAGCTGGAATCCCCGCACCTGGGCGAGTTGGCCGTCAGTATCCGCACCTACCCCGAGCTGGCCGACCTGCTGGCCCGGGCGGTGATCGAAAACCCGCCTGCAGTGATCCGCGACGGCGGCGTCATCGCCCGCGGCTACGATGCCGAGCTGGATGAACTGCAGATGCTCAGCGAGAACGCCGGCCAGTACCTGATGGACCTGGAAACCCGCGAAAAAGCCCGCACCGGCCTGCCGAACCTGAAAGTCGGCTACAACCGCATCCACGGTTACTACATCGAACTGCCGCGCGTGCAGGCCGAACAGGCCCCCGCCGATTATATTCGCCGCCAGACCCTGAAAGGCGCCGAGCGCTTCATCACCCCGGAACTGAAGGCTTTCGAAGACAAGGCGCTATCGGCCCAGAGCCGCGCCCTGGCCCGCGAGAAGCAGCTTTACGAGGAACTGCTGGAACTGCTGATCGGCCAATTGGCGCCGCTGCAGGACACCGCCGCTGCCCTGGCCGAACTGGATGTGCTGTCCAACCTCGCCGAGCGCGCGCTGAACCTCGATCTGAACCGCCCGCGCTTTGTCGAGGAATCCGGCATTCTCATCGAGCAGGGCCGCCACCCCGTGGTCGAGCAGGTACTGGATACGCCGTTCGTCGCCAACGACCTGAACCTCGATGAAGACACTCGCATGCTGGTGATAACCGGCCCGAACATGGGCGGTAAATCGACCTATATGCGGCAAACAGCGCTTATCGTGCTGCTAGCGCACATAGGTAGTTTTGTGCCGGCGGCGCGCTGCGAACTGTCGCTGGTGGACCGGATCTTCACCCGTATCGGCTCTTCCGACGACCTCGCTGGCGGTCGCTCCACCTTCATGGTGGAAATGAGCGAAACCGCGAACATCCTCCACAACGCCAGCGACCGCAGCTTGGTGCTGATGGACGAAGTGGGCCGCGGCACCAGCACCTTCGACGGCCTGTCGCTGGCCTGGTCCGCGGCTGAACACCTGGCGAAACTGCGAGCTTTCACCCTGTTCGCCACCCACTATTTCGAGCTGACCGTGCTGCCGGAAAACGAACCGGCGGTGGCGAACGTGCACCTCAACGCCACCGAACACAACGAACGCATCGTCTTCCTGCACCACGTGCTGCCTGGTCCGGCAAGTCAGAGTTACGGCCTGGCGGTGGCGCAATTGGCTGGCGTGCCGGGTGCGGTCATTCAGCGCGCCCGTGAACACTTGGCGCGCCTGGAAACCACCAGCCTGCCCCACGAAGCACCACGCTCGAGCGACCCGAAAAGCCCGGCGCCGCTGCAAAGCGATCTGTTCGCCAGCCTGCCGCACCCGATCGTTGAAGAGCTGATGCGTGTCAGCCCCGACGACCTGACACCACGTCAAGCTCTCGAATTGTTATATGCATGGAAGACGCGAGTCTGACGAACCGCTGGACAAGCTGCTAGAATCGCGCGCGCTTAGCCGCCCGCCTGAGGAGAAAATTAGAAATGACCTTCGTCGTCACCGACAACTGCATCAAGTGCAAATACACCGACTGCGTGGAAGTATGCCCGGTGGACTGCTTCTACGAAGGCCCGAACTTCCTGGTCATCCACCCGGATGAGTGCATTGACTGCGCCCTGTGCGAACCGGAATGTCCGGCACAGGCGATCTTCTCCGAGGACGAGGTCCCGGATGGCATGCAGGAGTTCATCGAGCTGAACAAGGATCTGGCCGATGTATGGCCGAATATCACCGAGAAGAAGGATTCCCTGCCGGACGCCGAAGAGTGGGACGGCAAGCCGAACAAGATGCAGTACCTAGAGCGCTGATTCGCGCTGCCAACCAAAACACGAAAGGCCCGCTCAGTGCGGGCCTTTCTATATCCGGACATCACTTTCTTGCAGGCAAAAAAAAGGGGCGGGATAACCCGCCCACTCTTTCTTCCTTTTTTCATCATCCTGATGAACCGCTTCCCGCGGTGCTCCTGACCGACATCCTTACCGGTCTGCGCCTTTCCGTGTACGCAGGAGTGATATTACCCCCCTGCCGGAACTCAGCAACTGGGGCACTTCCGCGCACCCAGCCGGTCTCGCAGCCGGGATAAAAATAAAATCCTTTAAAAACAATAAGATAAGAAAAATAGAAGTCAAAGCTGGCGACTCTTCAAGCTGAACACTCACACGCTATGTAAGCGAATGCTTACATCAGAGCGCATAAAAAAGCCCGGATTCATCCGGGCTTCTTCATTGTCGACTTGGCAGCTACTGGAACAGCGCGTCGCTCGACAGGCCGTTTTTCTCGAGGATCTCGCGCAGACGCTTGAGGGCCTCAACCTGGATCTGCCGAACTCGCTCGCGGGTCAGGCCGATTTCCTGGCCAACCTCCTCCAGGGTGCTGCTTTCATGGCCGCGCAGGCCAAAGCGACGAATCACCACCTCGCGCTGCTTATCGGTCAGCTCCGACAACCACTGATCGATGCTCTCGCTGAGATCGTCGTCCTGCAGTAACTCACAGGGGTCGGTTGGACGATCATCGGTCAGGGTATCGAGCAGCGTCTTATCCGAGTCAGGGCCGAGAGAGACATCCACCGAAGTGACGCGCTCGTTCAGACCGAGCATCCGCTTGACCTCTTCCACCGGCTTCTCGAGCAGGTTGGCGATTTCCTCGGGCGACGGCTCGTGGTCCAGTTTGTGGGTCAGCTCGCGAGCGGCCCGCAAGTAGACGTTGAGCTCCTTCACCACGTGAATCGGCAATCGAATGGTGCGGGTCTGGTTCATGATGGCCCGCTCGATGGTCTGACGAATCCACCAAGTCGCGTAGGTGGAGAAACGGAAGCCGCGCTCCGGGTCGAATTTCTCCACCGCGCGGATCAGCCCAAGGTTGCCCTCTTCGATCAGGTCGAGCAGGGAAAGGCCGCGATTGACGTACCGTCGCGCGATCTTCACCACCAGACGCAGGTTGCTTTCGATCATCCGTCGCCGGCCGGCCGGGTCGCCCTTCTGCGCGAGTCGCGCAAAGTGGACTTCCTCTTCCGGGGTCAGAAGCGGCGAGAAACCGATTTCATTCAGATACAACTGGGTCGCGTCGAGCGCGCGGCTGTAATCGATGTGCTTGTGTTGCTTGAGAGAGGAGAGTGAGGTGGCTTTAGGAGTGACTCGAAGCGATACCTGCTCTTCGGCAAATGATTCTTCGAGGATGATGCCAGGCTCCAGGAGGAGCACTTCATCATCGACGTCAAACTCCGGCCCTTCTTTTTTAAGTGCCATGTCGTTATCCCTTGCTGAGTTCGACAACAAGTCCCGGTGCGACCTTATCCTTAGGACACCGAGGCCCGCTCACCCACGCAGGGGAACAGCTACCGTCAACGACTTGGCAAGTATTGCAGCGGATCTACAGGCTTACCCTGGCGGCGAATCTCGAAGTGCAGCTTCACCCGGTCAGTCCCTGTGGAGCCCATCTCGGCAATGTTCTGCCCGACTTTGACCTGTTGCCCTTCCCGCACCAGCAACCTACGGTTGTGACCGTAGGCGCTTACGTAGGTATCGCTGTGCTTGATGATCACGAGTTCGCCGTAGCCCCGCAAACCACTACCGGCGTACACCACCGTGCCATTAGACGCAGCCAGGACAGGCTGGCCCAATTGCCCGGCTATATCAATCCCTTTATTCAAACTGCCGTTTGATGCAAAACGCCCAATAAGCGTGCCATTGGTTGGCCAGATCCAGCCTCCGGGGGCCCCCGCTGCTACCGCCGGAGTTCCGCCGCTAGCGGTCGGTTGTGCTGGTGCGGTGACGGCGGGCGTGGTCGGTTTGCTGGCGGTCGCCGGGGTAGATGTCGGTTTGTTGACAACAACTGGCGCGACAGGCGTAGCACCTTTGGCGACAGACGGCGCAGCCGTCGATCCGCCGTCAAAGCGAATGGCCTGGCCTGGGCGAATGGTATAGGGCGCGGAGATGTTGTTGCGCGCAGCCAGGGCTTTCCAGTCCCAGCCATAGCGGAAGGCGATGGAGTACAACGTGTCACCGGGGCGCACCACATATTGGCCACTGGTAACAGCCGGCTTCTGCTGGGCGTTGCGGTCCACCACGGTTGTGGTACTGCGCGAAGTCGAAGAACAGGCCGCCAGCAGAGAGCAGACGGCAATGGCCACCACAGCGTGGCCCAGGCCCTTGATCCAGTTCCGTTGACACAGGGTCGCTGTCAAGCTCACCCATCCCCCTTATCCATGAATTGACGTCCAGCCTCACTGGCCGGCAGTAACCGCAGCCTTGACCGGCCTGCTCTCAGCCTAGCGGACCGTTGAGCAGCGGGACAAAGCGGACGGAGTCCAGCACCTGCCGCTGGAAGCCATCCTCGGTGCGGACGATCAGCATCAGTTGCTGCACCTCGCCACCGCCTACCGGAATCACCAGCCGCCCCCCGGGCGCCAGCTGGTCCAGCAATGCCTGCGGGACCTCGGCCGCAGCTGCGGTGACGATGATGCCGTTGTAAGGCGCCAGGGCGGGCCAACCTTCCCAGCCATCGCCCCAACGAAAGACAACATTTCTCAGGTTTAGCTCCGCAAGTCGCTCCTTGGCGCGGTCCTGCAGGGCCTGGATGCGCTCGACGGAGAATACCCGCTCCACCAGTTGCGACAGCACGGCGGTCTGGTACCCGGAGCCGGTGCCGATCTCCAGTACCTTGTCCAACGGGCCTGCAGCCAGCAGCAACTCGGTCATCCGCGCCACCATGAAGGGCTGCGAAATGGTCTGGTTGTGCCCGATGGGCAGCGCGGTATCTTCGTAGGCGCGGTGCGACAGCGCTTCATCGACGAACAGATGGCGCGGGGTACGGCGGATTACTTCCAGCACGTGGGCGTTGGACAGCCCCTCTTCGTACAAACGCTGGATCAGCCGCTCACGGGTACGCTGGGAGGTCATGCCGATGCCGCCGCGGCGGGACAATTCATTGGCCATGGTCGAGCCCTCCGAGCCAGTCGCCAAGGACATTGAACGCCTCCCGGAAGGTCCGGTCCATCTGCAGTGGCGTAATCGACACGTACCCCTGCATGACGGCATGGAAATCGGTGCCCTCGCCGCCGTCTTCGGCGTCGCCGGCGGCGGCAATCCAGTAGCCTTCCTTGCCGCGCGGGTTGACCACCTTGACCGGCGGCTTGGCGCGAGCACGATGCCCCAGGCGAGTCAGTTGGATGCCCTTGATGCGCTCCAGCGGCAGGTTGGGGATATTCACGTTGAGCACGGTACGCGGCGGCAGATCGAGCTTCTCGTGGGACTCCACCAGCAGGCGGGCGAAATGCATCGCGGCCGGCAGGTTGTCCGTCAAGCGCGAACACAGCGAGAAGGCGAAGGCCGGCCGGGACAGGAAACGCCCTTCCAGGGCTGCGGCCACGGTACCCGAGTAGAGCACGTCATCGCCCAGGTTGGCGCCGAGATTGATACCCGAGACGACCATCTCCGGCACTTCTTCGAGCAGACCGTTGAGGCCCAGGTGCACGCAGTCGGTCGGAGTGCCGTTGAGGCTGATGAAACCATTGCCCAGGCGATGGGGATGCAGCGGCCGATCCAGCGTCAGCGAACTACTCGCTCCGCTACGATCGGCTTCCGGGGCGATCACGATGCAGTCCGCATAATCGGACAGCGCGTCGTGAAGCGCGGCGATACCGGGTGCAGTGACC
Source organism: Pseudomonas sp. AU12215 (assembly GCF_001675465.2). NCBI lineage: Bacteria > Pseudomonadati > Pseudomonadota > Gammaproteobacteria > Pseudomonadales > Pseudomonadaceae > Pseudomonas > Pseudomonas sp. AU12215. Next base: position 43,002 of record NZ_MACM02000023.1, on the reverse strand, counting down.
CCGTCGTCGTTGGCAATCAATATGCGCATGGGCTTTCCGTCTGCCCTGCCGGCACGAGGTCGATCAGCTCGCGCACTACCACGGTGGCGAAGCAGCCAGCCGGCAGGACGAATTCCAGTTGCAGAATGTCAGGGGCGGGATAATGCCATGTAAGGCCCGGGATGGGGAGGCGCAGAATGCGCCGTTCGTGCGCCATGTCCGCACTGGCGAGCCACTGGCAAAGCGCCATCTCCGCTTGCTGCACGCTGCGTTCGATATCTCCCGGCCGGTTCGCCGCGGGTGAATCACCCTCGCCCCACATGGGGCCGGTGGGGTGCAGGTCGAGTGCGGCGAGACGCGGGTCGGAGCATTCCGCTTCGCCGGCGGGGAAGAAGCTGCGGCTGTCGGTGAACGCCAACAGGTCGCCGACCAGCGCCTGGTTCCAGGTGCCTTCGGCCACCCGGCGAGCCAGCACCTGATTGAAGACATAGCTGCGCGCTGCCGAGAGCAGGCGCGAGCGCATGTTGCGATGCTCCGGCAGCTTGCCGCGCTCGGCGAAGCCACGAGCATCGAAGACGTTCCCGCCACCATGGCCGAAGCGCTGGGTGCCGAAGTAGTTCGGTACGCCCTGGGCCACGATGGCCTTCAGGCGCGCTTCGAGCTGCTCGCGCTGTGCCTGCAGCTCGGTCAGGCGCAAGGTGAAGCCGTTGGCCGAATGTGCACCGCGCTGCAGTTTGCGGCGATGGCGATTGCGCTCGAGGATTCGCAGAGTGTCGTCCTCGGCGGCAGTCAGGTCCGGATCGGACTTCCCCGGCAAGTGCAGACTGAACCACTGGCGGGTCAGCGCCTGGCGGTCCTTGAGACCGGCATAGCTGATCATCTTCACCGGGACGCCCGCGGCACGGGCGAGACGGCGCGCCGCTTCCTCGGTGTTCAGGCCGCGTTTCTCCACCCACAGCCACAGATGCTCGCCATCGCCGGAGAGCGGAATATCCAGCACTTCGTCGACCTGGAAGTCTTCGGCCACCGCCTTGAGCACAGCCTGCCCGCAAGCTTCGCCATGGGCGCGCGGGCCCAGCAGTTCCAACTCGGTCATGCGCGCCCCAGCAAAGCGACGGCGTGGACCGCGATGCCCTCTTCGCGCCCGGTGAAGCCAAGTTTCTCGGTGGTGGTGGCCTTGACGTTGACCTGGTCCAGTTCGACCTTCAGGTCGGCGGCGATGGTCTCGCGCATGTTCTGGATGTGCGGCGCCATCTTCGGCGCCTGGGCGATGATGGTGGTGTCGACGTTTTCCACCTTCCAGCCCTTGGCTTCCACGAGGCTCAGCACGTGGCGCAACAGTGCGCGACTGTCGGCCCCCTTGAACTGCGGGTCGGTATCAGGGAAGTGCTTGCCGATATCGCCCAGCGCGCAGGCGCCCAGCAAGGCATCGGAAAGCGCGTGCAACAGCACGTCGCCGTCGGAGTGGGCAACGAGCCCGAACTTGTGGGGAATACGCACGCCGCCAAGGGTGATGAAGTCTCCCTCGCCGAAGCGGTGCACGTCGTAGCCATGTCCGATACGCATGAAAAAACGCCCTGTTGATGTCAGGGCGTCGATTCTACCGGATCACTGCGCTCAGGGTGTCAGCCGCAGAGCGCCGCGGCATGGTGGCGCAGGTGATCTTCGATGAAGCTCGCAATGAAGTAATAGCTGTGGTCGTAACCGGGCTGCAGGCGCAGGTCCAGCGGATGACCGACCGCAGCGGCGGCTTCGCGCAGCGCTTCGGGCTTGAGTTGTACGGCGAGGAAGTCGTCACGCTCGCCCTGGTCGACCAGGATCGGCAGGCGCTCGCTGGCGTGGGCCAGCAGTTCCACTGCATCCCACTCGCGCCAGGCGGCCGGGTCCTCACCCAGGAAGCGGCCCAAGGCCTTCTGGCCCCATGGGCAGTCACTCGGATGCGTAATGGGCGCGAAGGCCGATAGCGACAGGTAGCGCCCCGGATTTCGCAGCGCGCAGATCAATGCGCCATGGCCACCCATGGAGTGCCCGCTGATGCCGCGTTTCCGGGAAACTGGGAAGTTCGCCTCGATCAGCGCCGGCAGTTCCTGCACCACGTAGTCGTGCATGCGGTAATGGCGGGCCCAGGGTTCTTGCGTGGCATTGACGTAGAAGCCGGCACCAAGGCCGAAGTCCCACGCGCCATCCGGATCGCCCGGCACTTCCGGCCCGCGCGGGCTGGTATCCGGCGCAACGATCACAATCCCGAGTTCCGCGGCCACGCGCTGGGCGCCGGCCTTCTGCATGAAGTTCTCGTCGGTGCAGGTCAGGCCGGACAGCCAGTAAAGCACCGGAAGGCCCGCCTCTGGCTCGGCCTGCGGCGGCAGGTAGACCGCAAAGACCATCTCGCAGCCGAGCGTCTCGGAGCGATGGCGATAGCGTTGATGCCAGCCGCCAAAGCTCTTCTGGCTGCTGATCAGTTCGATGGAATCCGTCATGGAGCCTCCTGTGAGGGCGGGCGCACAAGGCGCCCGGCGGTTCGATCAGTAGTGGATGACCGAGCGGATGCTCTTGCCTTCATGCATCAGGTCGAAGGCTTCGTTGATCTTCTCCAGGCCCATGGTGTGGGTGATGAAGGTATCCAGCGGGATCTCGCCCTTCTGCGCCTTTTCCACGTAGCTCGGCAGCTCGGTGCGGCCTTTCACGCCGCCGAAGGCGGAACCGCGCCAGACGCGCCCGGTAACCAGCTGGAACGGACGGGTGCTGATTTCCTGGCCGGCACCGGCGACGCCGATGATGGTGGATTCGCCCCAGCCCTTGTGGCAGCACTCCAGCGCCGCACGCATCAGCTGGACGTTGCCTACGCATTCGAAGGAATAGTCCACGCCGCCGTCCGTCATTTCGACAATCACTTCCTGGATCGGCTTCTGGTGATCCTTCGGATTGACGAAATCGGTGGCGCCCAACTCCTTGGCGATATCGAACTTCGCCGGGTTGATGTCCACCGCAATGATGCGCGAGGCCTTGGCCATCTTCGCGCCGATGATCGCCGCCAGGCCGATGCCGCCCAGCCCGAAGATGGCGACGGTAGCGCCCTCCTCCACCTTGGCGGTATTGAGCACCGCACCGATGCCGGTGGTGACGCCGCAGCCGAGCAGGCAGACCTTCTCCAGCGGCGCTTCCTCGGGGATCTTCGCCAGGGAGATTTCTGGCAGCACGGTGTACTCGGAGAAGGTCGAGCAGCCCATGTAGTGGTAGATCGGCTCGCCCTTGTAGGAGAAGCGGCTGGTGCCATCGGGCATCAGGCCCTTGCCCTGGGTGGCACGCACGGCCTGGCAGAGATTGGTCTTGCCGGATTTGCAGAATTTGCACTCGCGGCATTCGGCGGTGTACAGCGGGATCACATGGTCACCCACTTTCAGCGAAGTCACGCCCTCGCCCACCGCTTCGACGATACCGCCACCTTCATGACCCAGGATGCACGGGAACACACCCTCGGAATCCTGGCCGGACAGGGTGTACGCGTCGGTGTGGCAGACGCCGGTGGCGACGATGCGCACCAGGACTTCACCCTTCTGCGGCGGCGCCACATCGACTTCGACGATTTCCAACGGCTTGTTGGGGGCGAAGGCAACGGCAGCACGGGACTTGATCATCTGGAAACTCCTGAACGAAGGAAACGACAACGCCCGCCTGGGGCGGACGGGTTCGGCGCGACGGCCGAGAAACCGGGACGGGCCGGAGCCCCGTCGGGGAACATTCGGGGCGGCCGACGAAAAGTGCGCCCCAAAGCCTTGGAAGTGTAGAAAACCTCCTGTCAGGGAATAATCAGGCAATAATCAAAACATTATTGCTATACAGGGACAATCCACATGCACCGCTGGGAAGGGCTGGACGAATTCGTTGCCGTCGCCGAAACCGGTCAGTTCACCGCCGCCGCCGAGCGCCTCGGCGTATCTTCATCCCACGTCAGCCGCCAGGTCGCGCGGCTGGAGGAGCGCCTGCAGACGCGCCTGCTTTACCGCAACACCCGAAAGGTGACGCTGAGCGAAGCCGGCCAGACCTTCCTGCAGCATTGCCGGCGCCTGCAGGACGCTCGCGAGGAAGCCTTGCGGGCGGTAAGCGATCTATCTGCCGAGCCCAAGGGACTGCTGCGCATGACCTGCGCGGTGGCTTACGGCGAGCGGTTCGTGGTGCCACTGGTGAACGGGTTCATGGAGCAGTTTCCACAGTTGCGCGTGGAGATAGAGCTGTCCAATCGCCAACTCGACCTGTTCCACGAAGGCTTCGACCTGGCGATCCGCCTGGGGCGCCTGAGCGACTCCCGGCTCGTGGCAACCCGTCTGGCGCCGAGGGTGATGTACCTCTGTGCAACGCCGGGCTACCTCGCCCACCACGGCGCGCCACACAGTGTGGCAGAGCTCGCGCAACACAATTGCCTGGTGGGCAGCAGCGACCAGTGGAGTTTCCTCGAGGACGGCCGCGAAACCCAGCACCGGGTGCAGGGCAACTGGCGCTGCAACAGCGGCCAGGCGGTGCTGGACGCGGCGTTGCGCGGCTTCGGCCTGTGCCAACTGCCGGATTACTATGTGTTGGAACACCTGCGCAGCGGCCGCCTGGTTTCCTTGCTGGACCATCATCAGCCGCCCAATACCGGGGTCTGGGCGCTTTATCCGCAGCAGCGGCACCTGTCGCCCAAGGTGCGGCAACTGGTGGATCACCTCAAGGAAGGCCTACAGCATCTTCAGCCCGCTCCTTTGCCATGAAGCAAGCGGCTGAAAGTGGCCTTGGCTAGAATGGGCGGTTTCCCACCCTTCGGATCAAGGACGACGAGATGTCAGCCCTTTCTTCCTTCCGCGAGCGCTATCTACTGCGCTTCTGGTCGCCACTGCCAACCCTGGTTGCCCTGGGGGTCATCTCGGCTTACTACTTCGCCATGACCGGCACCTTCTGGGCCGTCACCGGCGAGTTCACCCGCTGGGGCGGCCACATACTGTCCTGGTTCGGCCTGCAGCCGCAGGAATGGAGCTACTTCAAGATCATCGGCCTGCAGGGCACGCCGCTGGATCGCATCGATGGCGTGATGATCATCGGCATGTTCCTCGGCGCGCTGGTCTGTGCGCTCTGGGCCGGTAACGTCAGCCTGCGCTGGCCGACCAGCAAGCGCCGCCTGCTGCAGGGCTTGATAGGCGGCGTGATTGCCGGCTTCGGCGCACGCCTGGCAATGGGCTGCAACCTGGCAGCCTTCTTCACCGGTATCCCGATGTTCTCGGTGCACGCCTGGGCCTTCATGTTCTCCACCGTGATCGGCGCCTGGTTCGGCGTGAAGATCAGCCTGCTGCCCTTCCTGCGCATTCCGTTGAAGGTTGGCGGCAAGGCGGCAGCCCTGCCGAGTGCCGAAGCCCTCGCTCGCCGCGCCAAGCTGCAATGGCGCCTGGGCATGGGCGTACTGGCGCTCGCCGCGCTGTTCGCTGCCTGGCGCTTCGAAGTCTCGCTGGTGCTGGGCATGGCCTGCCTGTTCGGCCTGCTGTTCGGCGGCCTGATCGAGCGCGCGCAGATTTGCTTCACCAGCGCCGCCCGCGACCTCTGGACCACCGGCCGGACCCAGGCCGCACTGGGCATCCTGCTGGGCATGGCCGCTGCCTGCATCGGCACTTTCGCGGCGATCCACAACGGCCTGCCACCGAAGATTTTCTGGATGGGACCGAACGCCGTGATCGGCGGCGTGCTGTTCGGCATCGGCATCGTGCTGGCCGGCGGCTGCGAGACCGGCTGGATGTACCGTTCGATGGAAGGCCAGGTGCATTTCTGGGTGGTCGGCGTCGGCAACGTGATCGGCGGCACCCTGGTCGCGGTGTTCTGGGACCAGCTCGGCACCAGCCTCGCGCTGCCTTATCCCAAGCTCAATCTGCTGCAGGAGTTCGGCCCCGGCGGCGGCCTGCTGATCACTTTCGCCGGCCTCGCGCTGTGCATGCTGCTGGTGCAGCTCAACGCGCAGCGCTTCACTCGTAGACGGAAGACCAACGATGTCCGAAACCAAGACGCCGACGCTGTCGCTTGACCTGCGCGGCGAACACTGCCCGTACAACGCCATCGCCACCCTGGAAACTCTGGAGACGCTCAAGCCGGGCGATCTGCTGGAAGTGGTCACCGACTGCTCGCAGTCGGTCCATGGCATTCCGGAAGACACCCGGCGTCATGGCTATCATTGCCTGGCAGTGGAGCAGCACGGCGCGCTGTTCCGCTTCCTGATCGAAGTACCGCTACTGGGCTGAAGCTGCTCTTGTAAGAGCGGACTCCGTCCGCGACGGGCTTCCGACGCGACTCGAACCTATCGCGGACAGAGCCCGCTCCAACGGTTCGGCCCAGGGCGCAGTCTGTAGAAGCGAGTCGGATATGCCGCAAACGGTCAAGGGCCGGCCAGCAGGAATCAGTGCTTGGCGAAGTTACGCTGCAGGCGCTGCAGGTCTTCCGGGGTGGTGACCTTGATGTTGTCCACCCGCCCTTCCACCATGCGCGGCGCATAGCCCGCCCACTCCATGGCAGACGCCTCATCGGTGATGGCCGCGTCGGCCACCAGCGCATCGGCGAGCGCGCGGTGCAGGGCGCCGAGACGGAACATCTGCGGGGTGTAGGCCTGCCAGACCACGCTGCGATCGATGGTTTCGACCACGCGGCCATCGGCGCCGACGCGCTTCAAGGTGTCCCGCGCGGGCACGCCGAGCAGGCCGCCTACGGCGTCGAACTCCAGCTCATCCAGCAGGCGGTCCAGGTCGGTACGCGCCAGGTTCGGGCGAGCGGCGTCGTGCACCAGTACCCAGTCGTCCGGCGTGGCGCCCAGTTCGGTCAGACGCAGCAGGCCGTTGAGCACGGAATCGGCGCGCTCGCGGCCGCCATCGGCGCACTGGATCAGCTCATTGGAAGCGCTGGGCAGGGTCGGCCACCAGGGATCGTCGGCGGCCAGGCACACCACGAGTCCCTTCAGGCGGGGATGACCGAGGAAACAGTCGAGGGTGCGCTCGAGAATGCTGCGACCGGCAAGGTCGAGGTATTGCTTGGGGCGGTCGGCGCGCATCCGCGAACCGATGCCGGCGGCCGGGATGATGGCCCAGAAGGCGGGAGTGGTCATTGCGCGAGCTGGTAGAGGGTTTCCTTGTCCTTGACCATGCCGAGTTCGTGACGGGCACGCTCCTCGACGGTCTCGGTGCCTTTCTTGAGCTCGGCGACTTCCGCCTCGAGGATGCGGTTACGTTCGAGCAGGCGCTCGTTCTCGCCCTGCTGGTCGGCGATCTGCTTCTGCAGGTCGCGCACCTGCGCCAGGCTGCCATCGCCAACCCACAGGCGATACTGCAGGCCGGCCAGCGCCAGGATCAGCACGACGAACAGCCAGTAAGGGCTACGTAACCTCAAACCTTCAGCTCCCTATACGCAAAGGGGTGGCTTCTGCCACCCCTTCACCGTACCAGACTCGGATCAGCCGCGGAATTCCGCGCGACCACGGTACGGCGCCTTGGCGCCCAGTTGCTCTTCGATACGCAGCAGCTGGTTGTACTTGGATACGCGGTCGGAGCGGCAGAGGGAGCCGGTCTTGATCTGACCAGCGGCGGTGCCGACTGCCAGGTCAGCGATGGTGCTGTCCTCGGTTTCGCCCGAACGGTGCGAGATCACCGCGGTGAAGCCGGCGGCCTTGGCCATCTGGATGGCTTCCAGGGTCTCGGTCAGCGAGCCGATCTGGTTGAACTTGATCAGGATCGAGTTGCCGATCTTCTCGTCGATGCCGCGCTTGAGGATCTTGGTGTTGGTCACGAACAGGTCGTCGCCGACCAGTTGCACCTTCTCGCCGATCTTGTCGGTCAGGACTTTCCAGCCAGCCCAGTCGGACTCGTCCATGCCGTCTTCGATGGAGATGATCGGGTAGCGCTGGGTCAGGCCCGCCAGGTGGTCGGCGAAACCTTCGGCGCTGAATACCTTGCCTTCGCCTTCGAGGTCGTACTGGCCGTCCTTGAAGAACTCGGAGGAGGCACAGTCCAGGGCCAGGGTCACGTCATCGCCCAGCTTGTAGCCGGCGTTGGCGACGGCTTCGGCGATGGCGGCGAGGGCGTCTTCGTTGGAAGCCAGGTTCGGCGCGAAGCCACCTTCGTCACCCACGGCGGTGTTCAGGCCGCGGGCCTTCAGCACGGCTTTGAGGTGGTGGAAGATCTCGGCGCCCATGCGCAGCGCGTCGGCGAAGTTCTTGGCGCCAACCGGCTGAACCATGAACTCCTGGATGTCGACGTTGTTATCGGCGTGCTCGCCGCCGTTGATGATGTTCATCATCGGAACCGGCATGGAGTACTGGCCCGGAGTGCCGTTCAGGTCGGCGATGTGCGCGTACAGCGGCACGCCCTTGGCCTGAGCGGCGGCCTTGGCGGCGGCCAGGGACACGGCGAGGATGGCGTTGGCGCCCAGCTTGCCTTTGTTCTCGGTGCCGTCGAGGTCGATCATCGCGTGATCCAGAGCTTTCTGGTCAGCCGCGTCCTTGCCCAGCAGCAGGTCGCGGATCGGGCCATTGATGTTGGCCACGGCTTTCAGCACGCCCTTGCCCAGGTAACGGCTCTTGTCGCCATCGCGCAGTTCGAGCGCCTCGCGGGAACCGGTGGATGCACCGGACGGGGCGCAAGCGCTGCCGACGATGCCGTTGTCCAGGATCACGTCCGCTTCAACGGTCGGGTTGCCGCGGGAGTCCAGGACCTCACGGCCCTTGATGTCGACGATCTTTGCCATTCTTGATAACACTCCGAAGATAGAGATAAACGGGGCGGCTGGTGAGACATCAGAAGCGGCTCAATGGCCTGCCGTGCTCAGCGCGGCAGGCATCGAGCCGATTCTCAGGCAGTCTCGATAATGGGGAAACTCTTGACCAGGTCGTCCAGCTGCTTGAGCTGGGACAGGAAAGGCTCGAGCTTGTTCAGGCGCAGGGCGCACGGACCGTCGCACTTGGCGTTCTCGGGGTCCGGATGGGCCTCCAGGAACAGGCCGGCGAGGCCCTGGCTCATGCCGGCCTTGGCCAGGTCGGTGACCTGGGCGCGGCGGCCGCCGGCGGAATCGGCGCGACCGCCCGGCATCTGCAGGGCATGGGTCACGTCGAAGAACACCGGGTACTCGAACTGCTTCATGATGCCGAAGCCGAGCATGTCCACCACCAGGTTGTTGTACCCGAAGGAGGAGCCACGCTCGCAGAGGATCAACTGGTCGTTACCCGCTTCCTCGCACTTGCGCAGGATGTGTTTCATCTCCTGCGGCGCGAGGAACTGGGCTTTCTTGATGTTGATCACCGCATTGGTCTTGGCCATGGCCACGACCAGGTCGGTCTGCCGGGACAGGAAGGCCGGCAGCTGGATGATGTCGCAGACCTCGGCCACCGGAGCGGCCTGGTAGGGCTCGTGCACGTCGGTGATGACCGGCACCTTGAAGGTCTTCTTGATCTCCTCGAAGATCTTCAGCCCTTCTTCCATGCCCGGACCACGGAACGAGGTGATCGAGGAACGGTTGGCCTTGTCGAAGCTGGCCTTGAACACGTAAGGGATGCCGAGCTTCTCGGTGACCTTCACGTACTCTTCGCAGACCTGCATCGCCAGGTCGCGCGACTCCAGCACGTTCATGCCGCCAAACAGCACGAACGGCAGGTCGTTGCCGATCTGGATATCACCGACGCGGATGATCTTCTGGGTCATGTTCAGGCTTTCCCGGCTTGTTTCAGGGCGGCATTGACGAAGCCGCTGAACAGCGGGTGGCCATCACGCGGAGTGGAGGTGAACTCCGGGTGGAACTGGCAGGCGACGAACCACGGATGATCCGGAGCCTCGACCACTTCGACCAGCGCGCCGTCGCCGGAGCGGCCGGAGATCTTCAGGCCGGCAGCTTCCAGTTGCGGACGCAGGTTGTTGTTCACTTCGTAGCGGTGACGGTGACGCTCGACGATCACTTCCTTGCCGTAGCAATCGTGCACCAGGGTGCCGGCGGACAGCAGGCACTCCTGGGCGCCCAGGCGCATGGTGCCGCCCAGGTCGGAAGCCTCGGTGCGCACTTCGGTGGCGCCGGTAGCGTCCTGCCATTCGGTGATCAGGCCGACGACCGGGTGGCCGCTGGACTTGTCGAACTCGGTGGAGTTGGCATCGGTCCAGCCCAGCACGTTGCGGGCGTACTCGATGACAGCCACCTGCATGCCCAGGCAGATGCCCAGGTACGGGACCTTGTTCTCACGGGCGTACTGCACGGCGGTGATCTTGCCTTCCACGCCGCGCAGGCCGAAGCCGCCCGGAACCAGGATGGCGTCGGCGCCTTCGAGCAGGCTGGTGCCCTGCTGCTCGATGTCCTCGGAGTCGATGTAGCGCAGGTTGACCTTGGTGCGGCTCTGGATGCCGGCGTGGGTCATGGCTTCGATCAGCGACTTGTAGGCGTCGAGCAGTTCCATGTACTTGCCGACCATGGCGATGGTGACTTCACGCTCGGGGTTGAGCTTGGCATCGACCACGCGGTCCCACTCGGACAGGTCGGCCGGGCCGCACTCGAGGCCGAAGCGCTCGACGACCAGGTCGTCCACGCCCTGGGCGTGCAGTACCGACGGAATGCGGTAGATGGTGTCGACGTCTTCCAGCGAGATGACCGCGCGCTCTTCCACGTTGGTGAACAGGGCGATCTTGCGGCGGGAGGACACGTCCACCGGGTGGTCGGAGCGGCAGATCAGGATGTCCGGCTGCAGGCCGATGGAACGCAGTTCCTTGACCGAGTGCTGAGTCGGCTTGGTCTTGGTCTCGCCGGCGGTGGCGATGTACGGGACCAGCGTCAGGTGCATCAGCATGGCGCGGCGCGAACCGATCTCCACGCGCAACTGGCGGATGGCCTCGAGGAAAGGTTGCGATTCGATATCACCCACGGTACCGCCGACCTCAACCAGGGCCACGTCGGCATCGCCGGCGCCCTTGATGATGCGACGCTTGATCTCGTCGGTGATGTGCGGGATCACCTGCACGGTGGCGCCCAGATAGTCACCGCGGCGCTCCTTGCGCAGCACGTCCATGTAGACGCGGCCGGTGGTGAAGTTGTTGTTCTGGGTCATCGTGGTACGAACGAAACGCTCGTAGTGGCCCAGATCGAGGTCGGTCTCGGCACCGTCGTGGGTGACGAACACCTCACCGTGCTGGAACGGGCTCATGGTGCCCGGGTCGACGTTGATGTAGGGGTCCAGCTTGAGCATCGTGATCTTCAGGCCACGCGCTTCCAGAATGGCAGCCAAGGAAGCCGAGGCGATGCCTTTCCCCAATGAAGAAACAACACCACCCGTGACGAAGATGTAGCGCGTCATGAAAAGCCCTGAATGTCAGCGTTTAGGCGGCTCGGCCGCCGGGGAAGCGAAGGTGTCGGGTACAAGACCCGGCTCACGACTTCGTCGTGAAAATAGCGAACTCCCACTGATTCGAAGGCGAATCAACAGGAGCGGTACAAGACGGGAGCGTAGTCTACCGGAAAGCCGCTATCAGCTCAAACCCGAGTCATTCGTCGGAGGTGTCCAGCGCAGGGTCCAGCCCTGCCCAGCCTCCACCCGCAAGCCCGGCAGCAGCGCTACACCGAGCAGTTCGTCGGCTCGCCAGAGCAGCGGCAGACGGCCGCGCAGGAAAGCCGGCACCGCCGCTTCGTTGAGCAGGCGCTTGAGGTCACGACTGCCGCGACCGACCAGCGCCATCACTTCTCCGCCCTGCCGGTAGCGAACCTCCAGCGGCCCTTTAGGCGCTTCGCCGTCAAACCGCAACTCACCATTGCCCGGCAGCGAAAGTACCTGCGAAGGGTCGCGCCAGCTCTGATTTGCCGGTACGAAACCCAGCCAGGGATTGGCCAGCCACCAGAGCCGACCGTGGGCACGGCGCAGCTCGCCATCGGCAAGGCGCCAGATCGGCTCGGCGTCTTCGCGAGCATCGCGCAGGTCCCGCCAACCGGCCCAGTGGGCACTGTCCGGCAAGCGCGCCAGGGGCGCGAGCCAGTGGCGCAGGGCATTGCGCTGGCGTGGCTCGCTCAGCTGCGCCAGTGCGGCGACGGCCAGTGAGGGCAATTGCATACCGATGTATTCGTCTCGGGCTCCGGCCGACACCAGGTCGTTCTGCGCCAGTTCGGCGAGCAGCCCATCGGCCTCCGCCAGGTGCTCGGCACTGCGGGCGATGGTCTCCACCGCCGACGGCCAGCGCTGGACGATGCCCGGCACAACGTGGTTGCGCAGATAGTTGCGGTCGTAGTCGTCGCAAGCATTGGACGGATCGTCGACCCAACCCAGCCCATGGCGACGGGCGTACCTCTCCAGCTCCGCGCGACTGATGCCCAGCAACGGACGCAATAGCATCCCAGCCCCCAACGGTCGACAAGCGGCCATTCCGGACAAGCCGCGCACTCCGGCACCACGGAAAAGCCGGAAAAGAACGGTTTCGGCCTGGTCGTCACGGTGCTGCCCGGTCAGCAGGCATTCCCCCTCCCCCAGCGCCGCGGTGAGAGACGCATAACGCGCCTCCCGCGCCGCGCGCTCTAGGCTTGCACCACCATCGACTTGCACGCGCGTCACCCGCAAGGGCACACCGATACCATCGCAGAACCGCTGACAATGTTCCGGCCAAGCGTCAGCGACGGCCTGCAGGCCGTGGTGAACGTGAATGGCGGAGAGAGGAGGCAAGGGTTGCCGGCGGGCCAGCCCGGCCAGGAGATGCAGCAGGACGGTGGAATCCAGCCCGCCGGAAAAGGCAACGTGCCAAGCCGGCGCAGCACACCAGGGAGCGAGGAGACTCAGCAGTCGGGATTCGAGTTCAGCAGACATGGCGCAGGTCGGCAGGGTCGGGGACGAGGCAAGGATACCTCGTCACCCGCACTGCGCCGAATGCGTCGATCAGGCGACGCCGTAGCTCATCAGGCGCTCGTAGCGGCGCGCAAGGAGCTCTTCGGTACTTAGTTGGCCCAGGGTGTCGAGCTGGCCGAGCAGGGAATTGCGGATGGTCTCGGCCATGGCGGCCGGGTCGCGGTGGGCGCTGCCCAGCGGCTCCGGGATAACGTTGTCGACGATACCCAGATCCTTCAGGCGGTTGGCGGTGATGCCCATGGCCTCGGCCGCTTCCGGTGCTTTCTCGGCGGTACGCCAGAGAATCGAGGCGCAACCTTCGGGCGAGATCACCGCATAGGTGGAGTACTGCAGCATGTTCAACTGGTCGCACACGCCGATGGCCAGCGCACCGCCCGAACCACCTTCGCCAATCACGGTAGCAATGATCGGGGTCTTCAGGCGCGCCATGACACGCAGGTTCCAGGCGATGGCCTCGCTCTGGCCACGCTCTTCGGCGTCGATGCCCGGGTAGGCGCCGGGGGTGTCGATGAAGGTCAGGATCGGCATCTTGAAGCGTTCGGCCATTTCCATCAGGCGGCAGGCCTTGCGGTAGCCTTCCGGGCGCGGCATGCCGAAGTTGCGACGGACCTTCTCGCGAACTTCGCGGCCCTTCTGGTGACCGATGATCATCACCGGCTGGTCTTCCAGGCGGGCAACGCCGCCGACGATGGCGGCGTCATCGGCGAAGTGACGATCACCGTGCAACTCTTCGAACTCGGTGAAGATGTGCTCGATGTAGTCGAGGGTGTAGGGACGACGCGGATGGCGAGCGAGCTGGGCGATCTGCCAGCTGGACAGGTTGCCGAAGATGTTCTCGGTCAGCGCCTTGCTCTTTTCCTGAAGACGGGAGATTTCGTCGGTGATGTTCAGGGCATTGTCGTTACCGACCAACCGCAACTCTTCGATCTTGGCGTGCAGGTCGGCAATGGGCTGTTCGAAATCGAGAAAATTCGGGTTCATGGGCTATCCGTCGTTCTGTTGGCGGCTGGGCCTGGTCCGTAGGCGCCCTACCTTACGGTATCGGGCGCCGAGGGTCGAGACTGGCGAGCGGGCGGGGTTTGGCCACCGCCGCGCTAGCGGTAGTTCAGGAAGACGTTGTCGCGGCCGAACTGGTCACGCAGCGCTTGAATCAGGTTGTCTGCCGGGTCGATCCGCCACTGCTCGCCGAACTGCAACAGGGCGCGCGCCGACTCGCCACTGTAGTCGACGGTGACCGGGCAACTGCCACGGTGGCGGGTGCACAGGTCGGCCAGCCAGCGCAGGCGATCGCCCTTGAGCGCATCGGCATGCACGCGCACGCGCAGGCTCTCGGCCAGCGACGTGCGGGCCTCTTCCAGGCCCATGACGCGCTTGGCGCGCAGGCGCAGGCCGCCGGAGAAATCGTCCTGGCTGACTTCACCCTCGATCACCACCAGCGCATCGGTCTGCAGCAGCGCCTGGTTGGCGGCGAAGGCTTCGGCGAACAACGAGGCTTCGATGCGGCCGGAGCGGTCGTCCAGGGTCACGAAGCCCATCTTGTCGCCGCGCTTGTTCTTCATTACCCGCAGGTTGACGATCAGGCCGGCGACAGTCTGAGTGTCACGCGCGGGCTTGAGCTCGACGATGCGCTGGCGGGCAAAACGTCGCACCTCGCCTTCGTACTCGTCGATGGGATGGCCGGTCAGGTACAGGCCGAGGGTGTCCTTCTCGCCTTTCAGGCGCTCCTTGAGGTTGAGCTCCTTGACCTTGCGATGGTTGGCGTAAACGTCCGCCTCGGGCTCGGCGAAGACGCCGCCGAACAGGTCCATGTGGCCGCTGTCATGGCTGCGCGAGGTCTGCTCGGCGGCCTTGACGGCTTCTTCCATGGAGGCCAGCAGCACGGCGCGGTTGATGTCGACGTGGGCGTGGTAGGCCTTCTGCTCCTCAAAGAAGTGCGGGCCGAGGCGGTCCAGCGCGCCGGCGCGGATCAGCGCTTCCAGGGTCCGCTTGTTGACACGTTTGAGATCGATGCGATCGCAGAAGTCGAACAGGTTCTTGAACGGGCCGCCTTCGTTGCGGCACTCGGTGATGGCTTCCACCGGGCCTTCACCGACGCCCTTGATCGCGCCCAGGCCGTAGACGATCTGGTCGTCCTCATCCACGGTGAAGCGGAACTCGGAGTTGTTCACGTCCGGCGCAAGAATGCGCAGCTTCATGTGGCGGCACTCTTCGATGAGCGTCACCACCTTGTCGGTGTTCTGCATATCCGCAGTCAGTACCGCAGCCATGAACGGGGCTTTCCAGTGGGTCTTCAGCCAGGCGGTCTGGTACGACACCAGGCCGTAGGCGGCCGAGTGGGACTTGTTGAAGCCGTAGCCGGCGAACTTTTCCACCAGATCGAAGATGTTGCCCGCGAGGTTGGCGTCGATGCCGTTGCCGGCACAACCTTCGATGAAGCCGCCGCGCTGCTTGGCCATTTCCTCGGGCTTCTTCTTGCCCATGGCGCGGCGCAGCATATCCGCACCACCGAGGCTGTAGCCCGCCATCACCTGGGCGATCTGCATCACCTGTTCCTGGTACAGGATGATGCCGTAGGTCGGCTTGAGCACCGGTTCCAGGCCAGCGTACTGGTAATCCGGGTGTGGGTAGGAAATCTCTTCGCGACCATGCTTACGGTTGATGAAGTCGTCCACCATGCCCGACTGCAGCGGACCGGGACGGAACAGCGCCACCAGTGCGATGAGGTCTTCCAGGCAGTCCGGCTTGAGCTTCTTGATCAGCTCCTTCATGCCACGCGATTCAAGCTGGAAGACCGCGGTGGTTTCCGCCTTCTGCAACAGGTCGTAGGTCTTCTTGTCGTCCAGCGGAATGCGGTCGATGTCGACCAGATTCGGGTCGCCGTTCTTCTTCTGGATGCGATGGATGATCTCCATCGCCCATTTGATGATGGTCAGGGTGCGCAGGCCGAGGAAGTCGAACTTCACCAGGCCGGCAGCTTCCACATCGTCCTTGTCGAACTGGGTCACCAGGCCGGCGCCCTCTTCGTCACAGGCGATGGGAGCGAAGTCGGTCAGCTTGGTCGGCGCGATCACCACGCCACCGGCGTGCTTGCCGGTACCACGGGTGACACCTTCCAGCTTGAGCGCCATGTCCCAGATTTCCTGGGCTTCCTCGTCGGACTTGAGGAAGTCGCGGAGCATTTCCTCCTGTTCGAAGGCCTTCTCCAGCGTCATGCCCACTTCGAAGGGAATCATCTTCGACAGCTTATCGGCCAGGCCGTAGGATTTTCCCTGCACCCGCGCCACGTCACGCACTACCGCCTTCGCGGCCATGGAGCCGAAGGTAATGATCTGGCTGACCGCATTGCGGCCGTAGGCGCCGGCCACGTAGTCGATCACCCGGTCGCGGCCTTCCATGCAGAAGTCGACGTCGAAGTCGGGCATGGAAATACGTTCGGGGTTCAAGAAACGCTCGAACAGCAGGTCGTAGGCCAGCGGATCGAGGTCGGTGATCTTCAGCACGTAGGCGACCAGCGAACCGGCCCCCGAACCCCGGCCGGGGCCGACAGGCACGCCGTTGTTCTTGGCCCACTTGATGAAGTCCATCACGATCAGGAAGTAGCCGGGGAACCCCATCTGGATAATGGTGCCCAGCTCGAACTCCAGACGGTCGACGTAGATCTGCCGCTTCTCTTCGTAGTTCGGCGTGGTTTCCTTCGGCCACAGCACCGCCAGGCGCTCTTCCAGGCCCTCGTAGGAGACATGGCGCAGATATTGGTTGATATCCATGTCGTCGTAGGGGATCGGGAAGTTGGGCAGGAAGTACTTGCCCAGTTGCACCTCGATATTGCAGCGCTTGGCGATCTCGACGGAGTTTTCCAGCGCTTCGGGGATATCGCTGAACAGCTCGGCCATTTCTGCCGGACTCTTCAGATACTGCTGGTCAGAGTAGTGACGCGAGCGGCGCGGATCGTCCAGCGCACGGCCTTCACCGATGCACACGCGGGTCTCATGGGCCTCGAAGTCTTCCTGCTTGATGAAGCGCACGTCGTTGGTCGCCACCAGTGGCGCGCCGCTGCGCTCAGCCAGGGCCACGGCGGCATGCACGTGTTCTTCGTCGTTGACGCGGTTGGTGCGCTGGATGTCGAGGTAAAAGCGCTCCGGGAACACTTCCAGCCACTCGGCAAGCAGCGAGTCGGCCAGGGCATCGTCGCCTTCCAGCAGGGCCAAGCCGATCTCGCCTTCCTTGGAGCCGGACAGCGCGATGAGGCCCTCGGCGGCCTCCTTTACCCACTGGCGCTCGATGATGATCTCGCCGTTGCGCTGGCCTTCCTGCCAGCCGCGGGAAATCAGCTCGGTGAGGTTGCGATAGCCCTTGGCGTTCATCGCCAGCAGGGTCAGGCGGGTCAGCGGGCCGTCCTCGTCGCGGTTGGCCAGCCAGATGTCGGCGCCGCAAATCGGCTTGATGCCGCCGCCCATGGCCGTCTTGTAGAACTTTACCAGCGAGCACATGTTGCTCAGGTCGGTCACCGCCACCGCAGGCATACCCGCCCCGCCAACCGCCTTGATCAGCGGCTTGACCCGCACCAGGCCGTCGACCAGGGAGAATTCGGTGTGCAGACGCAGGTGAACGAAGGTGGCGGTCATGGTGGTCCTTGGCAAACGCGAAAAACGGCAAGCCCCGGATTGTACCGGGGCTGTCCGCAAAGCTACAGGGATCAATGGGCCAGCCGTCGCAGCCGCTGCGTCAACGCACCGGAGAACAGCCTGCCAGGAGTATTTTCAGAGTAATAACAGGGCGTTACAGGATGCCGCCGGCGTCTTCGAGCAAAGCGCGCACCGGGCCGAACGAACGGCGATGAATGGGCGTGGGGCCCAGGCGCTTGAGAGCTTCGAGGTGCACGGGAGTGGGATAGCCCTTGTGCCCACCGATGCCGTAGCCTGGGTACTGCGCTTCCATTTCCTGCATCTCGCGGTCGCGGCTGACCTTGGCCAGGATCGAGGCGGCGGCGATGGCCGGAACCTTGGCGTCACCCTGCACCACCGGCGCCGAAGGGACTTTAAGCTTCGGGCAACGATTGCCGTCGATCAGCGCCAGTTTCGGCGTGACGCCGAGGCCTTCCACCGCGCGCTGCATGGCGAGCATGGTGGCGTGAAGGATGTTGAGCTGGTCGATCTCGTGGACGTCCGCTCGGGCGATGCACCAGGCCAGGGCTTTCTCGCGAATCTCGTCGAAGAGTTTTTCCCGCTTGGCTTCGGTGAGCTTCTTGGAATCGTTCAACCCGTTGATTGGCCGCGCCGGATCGAGAATCACCGCAGCGGTGACCACGGGACCGCACAGCGGACCACGGCCAACCTCATCGACACCGGCGACCAGCTCTTCGACAAGGGTGAAGTCCAGGCCCATCTGCATCAGTGTTTCTCCATCAGGGCGAGCACCGCCTCGGCGGCCTGCGCTGACGCATCCTGGCGCAGGGCGCGATGGATGGCGTCGAAGGGTTCGGTCTGCACGCTGCCGTCGTCGAGCAGCGGCGTCAGGGTCGCGGCCAGCGCCTCGGGCGTCGCCGCATCCTGGATCAGTTCCGGCACCAACAGTCGGCCGGCCAGCAGGTTCGGCAGCGAGATGTACGGACTCTTCACCAGGCGCTTGAGAATGCGGTAGGTCATGGGCGCCACCTTGTAGGCAACGACCATCGGCCGCTTGTACAGCAGCGCTTCCAACGTGGCAGTACCAGAGGCGATCAGCACGGCATCGCAGGCTGCGAGGGCCTCGTGGGAAGCGCCGTCGAGCAGTTGCACCGGCAAATCGCGACCGGCGAGCATCTCTTCGATCTGCAGGCGACGCTCGGGACTGGCACAGGGCAACACGAAACGCAGGCCAGGGCGATCCTGGAGCAGGCGCTGGGCAGTATCCAGGAACAGCACGCCGAGCTTGCCGACCTCCCCTCCCCGACTGCCAGGCAGAAGTGCCACGACGCTGGCGTCCTGCGGCAGGCCAAGGCGCTCGCGCGCACCGGCACGATCAGCCTCCAGGGGGATGGTATTGGCCAGCGGATGGCCGACAAAGCGCACCGGCACCGCATGCTCTTCGTAGAAGCGCGCTTCGAAGGGGAAGAGCGCCAGCATAAGGTCACAGGCTTGCTTGATCTTCAGCACACGCTTCTGCCGCCAGGCCCAGACCGACGGGCTGACGTAGTGCACCGTGCGGATGCCTGCTTGGCGCAGCTTCAGTTCGATGTTCAGGTTGAAGTCCGGCGCATCGATGCCGATGAACACATCCGGCTTCGCCGCGATCAGCATCTGCACCAGGTCCTTGCGCCGGCGCAGCAGTTCGCGCAGGCGCCCGAGGACCTCGAACAGCCCCATGACAGAGAGGCGTTCCATGGGGAAGTGCGACTCCAGCCCTTCGGCCTCCATGCGCGGGCCGCCGACACCGATGAACTCGATGTCGGGGTGGCGCTGCCTGAGCGCCTGCATGAGACCGGAGCCGAGGATATCGCCGGACGCCTCGCCCGCGACCAGGGCGACGCGCAGCTTGCGTGCGGTGCTTTGCATGGTCAGCGAGTGATGCCGCGGGTGGAGCTCTGGATGGAATCGCGGAACACCGCGACTTCCGGGAACTGCGCGGAGGCTTCAGCCAGTTCGGCCAGCGCCTCGTCCACCGTCAGGCCCTGGCGGTAGACCACCTTGTAGGCCCGGCGCAGCGCCTGGATCGACTCGGCGCTGAAACCACGACGGCGCAGGCCCTCGAAGTTCATGCTGCGGGCCTCGGCGGGGTTGCCGAAGACCGTAACATAGGCCGGGACGTCCTTGCCGATGGTGGTTCCCATGCCCGAGAAGGCGTGGGCGCCGATACGGCAGAACTGATGCACCAGGGTATAACCGGAGAGGATTGCCCAGTCATCCACGTGAACATGACCCGCCAGCGCGGTGTTGTTCACCAGGATGCAATGGTTGCCGATCACACTGTCATGGCCGACATGGACGTAGGCCATGAACAGGTTGTGGTCGCCAATGGTGGTTTCCGAGCGGTCCTGGATAGTGCCGCGATGAATGGTGACACCCTCGCGGATCACGTTGTGGTCGCCGATCACCAGGCGAGTCGGTTCGCCCTTGTACTTCAGGTCGGGGGTATCTTCACCCACGCTGGAGAACTGGAAAATCCGATTGTGCTTGCCGATCTTCGTGGGGCCTTTGACCACCACGTGGGGACCGATCACCGTACCTTCGCCGATCTCCACATCCGGCCCGACCATGGACCAGGGGCCCACTTCTACGTCGTCAGCCAGCTTTGCGCGCGGGTCGATGATGGCGCGAGGATCGATCAAACTCATAGTTTGCGTTCCGCACAGATGATTTCAGCCGAGCAAACCGGCTTGCCGTCCACGGTGGCGTTGCAGTCGAACTTCCAGATGCCGCGCTTGACGCTGAGGAACTGGGCGTTGAGCTGCAGCTGATCACCCGGCAACACCGGCTGGCGGAAGCGCAGCTTGTCGGAACCGACGAAGTAGTACAGGGTGCCATCGGCCGGCTTCACGTCGAGCATCTTGAAGCCGAGGATGCCGGCGGCCTGGGCCATGGCCTCGATGATCAGCACGCCCGGCATGATCGGATGCTGCGGGAAGTGGCCATTGAAGAACGGCTCGTTGATGCTGACATTCTTGTAGGCGCGAATGCGCTTGCCTTCGATGTCCAGCTCGACCACCCGATCCACCAGCAGGAAGGGGTAGCGATGAGGCAGGTATTCGCGAATCTCGTTGATGTCCATCATGTTCAGGGGAGCCTGTTCAGAAAAGGGAAACGCCAAAAATGCGTGGATCACGCATCTGATGGAGCGTCTCCGCTTGGGGTCACGGCGGCCAGGCGCTTTTCCAGCTGCTGCAGACGACGGGCCATGTCATCCAGCTGACGAATGCGCGCGGCACTCTTCTTCCATTCAGCCGCAGGCTGCATGGCGGTACCGGAGGAGTAGGAGCCCGGCTCGGTGATCGAGCGGGTCACCATGGTCATGCCGGTGACGAAGACGTTGTCGCAGATCTCGATATGGCCAACCAGGCCGACACCGCCGGCGAGCATGCAGTGCTTGCCGATCTTGGCGCTGCCGGAAATCCCGCAGCAGCCGGCCATGGCGGTGTGGTCACCGATCTGCACGTTGTGGGCGATCATGATCTGGTTATCCAGCTTCACGCCATTGCCCACGATGGTATCGGACAGCGCACCACGGTCGATGGTGGTGTTGGCACCGATCTCGACGTCATCACCCAGGGTGACGCCGCCGATCTGCGCGATCTTCTGCCAGACACCCTGGTGGTTGGCGAAGCCGAAGCCCTCGCCACCCAGCACGGCACCCGACTGGATCACCACGCGCTTGCCGATGCGCACGTCGTGGTAGAGCGTTACGCGGGGCGCCAACCAGCCGCCCTCGCCGATCACGCTGCGCGCGCCGACGAAGCAATGGGCACCGATGGTCACGTTGGCGCCAATCTGCGCGCCCGCCTCGATCACCGCATAGGGACCGACACTGGCGGTTGCGTCGACCTGAGCCCCTTCATCGACCACCGCAGTGGGATGAATGCCGACCGGAGCCTTGGGCTTGCGGTCGAACTGGTGGGACAGGCCGGCATAGGCCAGGTAGGGATTGGCGACGACCAGTGCATTACCGGTGAAGCCTTCGGCATCTGCCACCGTCAGCAGGACGGCACCGGCCTGGCTGTCGGGAAGGAACTTGCGGTACTGCGGATTGGCCAGGAAGCTGAGCTGGTCAGCCCCTGCCTCTTGCAAGGTAGCCAACCCGCGAATAACCAAGGCGGGATCGCCGCGCAACTCGGCATCGAGCTGCGCGGCCAGTTCGGCGAGGGTAAAGGACAGCTCGGTCATCATCAGCGCAGTTGGTTCATGCGCTCGATGACTTGGCGGGTGATGTCGTACTGCGGCTTCACGTCGACCACGGCACCACGCTCGACCACGAGGTCAAAACCACCCTTCTTGATGGTTTCCTCCACAGCCTGGTCCAGCTTCGGCTTGAGCTTCTTCAGCATGTCGCGGTCGGCGACGGCCTTGGCTTCGTTCAGCTCCTTGGACTGGAACTGGAAGTCGCGGGCCTTCTGCTTGAAGTCGCCTTCGGCCTTTTCACGCTCGGCGTTGGACATCTTGCTGCCACCATTGACCAGCTTGTCCTGCAAGGCCTTGGCATCGGTTTCCAGGGCCTTGAGCTTGGTCAGTTGGGGGCCGAACTTCTTCTCGGCGTCCACGGCGTACTGCTTGGCCGCATCCGACTCGAGGAGTGCCATCTGATAGTTGAGCACCGCGATCTTCATGTCGGCGAACGCGGGGCTCGCTGCCAGGGCGGCGGTGATCAAGACGAACTGGGTCAACTTACGCACAATGCACTCCTGCACAAAGCATGGTTGTCATTACAACGATACGGCCAATTAGAAGGTCTGTCCCAGGGAGAACTGGAAGATCTGGGTTTCGGCGTTGTCCGGCTTCTTGATCGGGGTCGCCAGGCTGAAGCTGAGCGGGCCCAGTGCGGTAATCCAGGTCAGGCCCACACCCGCGGACATGGCCATGTCCTGGAACTTGACACCGTCACAACCCTGGGTAGTCGAGATCGGACAGTCGGTATCGAACACGTTACCGATGTCGTAGAACAGCACGGTACGCAGTTGGCGCTGATCCTTCACGAAGGGCAGCGGGAACAGCAGTTCGGCACCGCCGGTGATCATGATGTTACCACCGAAGGCTTGCGGATCCTGATCCGGGTCGGTGTAGCGGCCCTGGTCATCCGGCCCATCACCGTTATTACGAGCTTTACTGGGCGTACTGCGCGGACCGAGGGAGCTGTCCTTGAAGCCACGCACCGAGTTGAAGCCGCCGGCGTAGTAGTTCTCGTAGAACGGCAGACGATCGGTGTCGCCGTATGCGCCGCCGTAACCGAGCTCGGTGTGGAAGCGCATCGTGTAGTTTTCGGTCAGCGGCGCGAAGATCTGGCCACGGTAGTCAAGCTTGTAGAACGACAGGTCGCTGCCTGGAATGGTGGTTTCCAGCACCAGGCTCTGCGAGTGACCACGGTTGGCCAGCACGCCCTTGTTCAGGGTCGATTCGGACCAACCGATGGACGCCTTGAAGTTGGTGAAGCTGTCGCCTTCCTTCTCGATGAAGTCGAAGATCTCGTCGACGGTGTAGGCACCAGTGTCGATTTCGTCGCGCTGAACGGTCAGGCCGTAGGTCAAGCGAGAAGTCTCGCTGATCGGGTAACCAATACTGACCCCGGCACCCAGACTGTTGACCGAGTAGCTGGAAACGTCGACGTCGAGCTTGTCGTAGTCGGTCTTGCGGTAGAAGGCGTTGTAGCCCAGGCTCACGCCGTCGACGGTCCAGTAGGGGTCGACGAAGCCGAAGTTGTAGCGGGTCTGGTAGTCGGACTTGGTCAGGCCGATGCTGACCTTGTTACCGGTACCCAGGAAGTTGTTCTGGCTGATCGAGCCACCGAGGATCAGACCGGCGCTCTGGGCGAAGCCCACGCTCGCGGTGATCGAGCCGGAAGGTTGCTCTTCCACGCTGTAGTTGACGTCCACCTGGTCGTCGGTGCCCGGTACGGCCGGAGTCTCGACGTTGACTTCCTTGAAGTAGCCCAGGCGCTCCAGGCGCTGCTTGGACTGGTCGATCAGGTAGGTCGACGCCCAGCCGCCTTCCATCTGGCGCATTTCGCGACGGAGTACTTCGTCCTCGGTCTTGGTATTGCCACGGAAGTTGATGCGGTTGACGTAGGCGCGCTTGCCCGGGTCGACCACGTAGGTGATCGACACGGTCTTGTTCTCGTCGTTCGGCTCGGGTACGCCGTTGACGTTGGCGAAGGTGTAGCCCTCGTTACCCAGGCGACGGGTGATGAGGTCGGAAGTGGTGGTCATCACCTTGCGGGAGAACACCTGGCCCTTCTTCACCAGCAGCAGCTTCTTCACTTCCTCTTCCGGCACCTTCAGGTCGCCGGAGAGCTTCACGTCGCTGACGGTGTACTTCTCACCTTCGTTGACGTTGACGGTGATGTAGACGTGCTTCTTGTCCGGGGTGATGGAGACCTGGGTGGAGGCGATATCCATGTGGATGTAGCCGCGGTCCAGGTAGTAGGAGCGCAGGCGCTCCAGGTCGCCGGAGAGCTTCTCGCGGGAATACTTGTCGTCGTTCTTGAAGAAGGACAGCCAGTTGGTGGTCTTGAGCTCGAACAGATCGGTCAGGTCTTCTTCGGAGAAGACGGTGTTGCCCACCACGTTGACATGGGCGATGGCCGCCACGGTGCCTTCGTTGATGTTGATCTTCAGCGCCACACGGTTGCGCGGCTGCGGCACCACTTCGGTCTCGATCTCGGCGGAGTAGCGACCCTGGGCCACGTACTGGCGCTGCAGCTCGTTGCGTACGCCCTCAAGGGTCGCACGCTGGAAGATTTCGCCTTCGGAGAGGCCGGATTGCTTCAGCCCCTTCATCAGGTCTTCGGTGGTGATGGCCTTGTTGCCCTCGATCTCGATGCTGGAGATGGACGGGCGCTCCACCACGTTGACGATCAGCACATTGCCATCACGGCTGAGCTGGATGTCCTGGAAGAAACCGGTCTTGAACAGCGAGCGGGTCGCTTCGACCAGGCGGCGATCATCGATCTGCTCGCCGACGTTCAACGGCAATGCGGCGAACACGCTGCCGGCAGACACGCGCTGGAGGCCGTTGACCCGGATATCGGAAACAGTGAAGGACTCGGCGTGAACCTGGGCGATCATCAGCGCGGAAAGGGCCGCGGGAAGCAGAAAGCGTTTCATGGAGTCCTTTTATTCCAACTGACAAATAGAGAATCTGCCGCAAAAGGCGGCAGATCCGAAAATCCAATGGCGGTTACAGTCGACTCAGATCGTTGACCAGGGCCAACAACATGACCCCGACTACCAGGCTGATGCCAATCTGCATCCCCCAAGCCTGGACCCGCTCCGACAATGGGCGACCTCGCACCCACTCGACCATGTAGAACAGCAGATGCCCGCCATCGAGAACAGGAATCGGCAACAGGTTGAGAACCCCCAAGCTGATGCTCAGATAGGCGAGGAAATGCAGAAAATCCCCTACGCCGGACTGGGCTGAAGCGCCCGCCACTTTAGCAATGGTTATCGGCCCGCTCAAGTTTTTTACCGAGAGCTGCCCAAGCACCATTTTCTTTAGAGAATCCAGAGTTAGCAGGCTCATGGACCAGGTTCGGGAGAGCGCCTGCCCCACCGCGGCCACCGGCCCATAGCTCACTTCACGGAGCATTTCGGGCGGCCATTGACCACCGGCGACACCCGCGCCCAGGTAGCCCGTGCGGGCCTTGCCCTCGCCTTTGGCCGCCAGGGTCAAGGCAAGCTCCTGGTTCCGGCCGGCGCGCTCGACCTCCAGGATCACCTTGCGCTCTGGCATGGCGCGTACACGCGAGACCACTTCTTGCCAATCCGTGACCTGCCGACCGTCAAGAGTGACGATCCGATCACCGATCTGCAGGCCGGCAGCCTTGGCAGGGCCCTTTTCGTCCAGCTCGGCAATCAGCGGTGCGACAGAGGGTCGCCAGGGCTGGATCCCCAGCCCACCGATGGGATCGGGATTGTCTTCGTTCTTCAGCCAGGAGCTGATGCGGACCTGGTGCACCGCGGGAACGCTCGACCCCTTCTCCAGCACCGTGACGCTCAGCTCGCCCGTTTCACCGAGGCGGCGTACCAGTTGCAGGTTGACGCCGCTCCAGCCATCGACGGCTTCGCCGTCCACGGCAACGACTTCCTGGCCGGACGCCAACCCAGCGATGGCCGCCGGGCTATCCGCCACCACAGAGCCGATGACCGGCTTGATCTGCTGGCTGCCAAGCATGGCCAGCACCCAGAAGAACAGGATGGCGAGTAGGAAGTTGGCCACCGGACCGGCCGCCACGATAGCGATGCGCTGGAACACGGTCTTGCGATTGAAGGCACGGTCGAGCAACTCGGCAGGGACATCACCCTCACGCTCGTCCAGCATCTTCACGTAGCCGCCCAAGGGAATGGCGGCTACGACGAACTCGGTGCCATGGCGGTCATGCCAGCGCACCAGCGGCGTGCCGAAGCCCACGGAGAAACGCAGGACTTTGACCCCGCAGCGGCGGGCAACCCAGAAGTGTCCGAACTCGTGGAAGGTGACCAGTACGCCCAGGGCGACAATCAGTCCCACCACCATATAAAGGGCGCTCATCGCTACCTCCTCGGCCTCAATGCCCGCGCTCCTGCAACCACGCCTGCGCTGCACCGCGCGCACGTCGGTCAGCCATCAGCACCGCATCGAGCGATTCGACCGGCGTGCGCACCTCGCGGTTCAGCACTTCATCGATGATAACCGGGATATCCGTGAAGCGGATGCGCCGCTCGAGGAAAGCGGCAACGGCCACTTCGTTTGCCGCATTGAGCATCGCCGGCACACTGCCGCCAGCCTCAGCAGCCTGACGCGCCAGGCGCAGACAGGGAAAACGCTGTTCGTCGGGCGCACTGAAGTCCAGGCGAGCAATGGAGAACAGATCCAGCGGCGAAACCCCAGAATCGATCCGCTGCGGCCAGGCCAGCGCATGGGCGATGGGGGTGCGCATGTCCGGGTTGCCCAGCTGGGCCAGCACCGAGCCGTCAACATAGTCCACCAGCGAATGAATCACGCTCTGCGGATGGATCACCACCTCGACCTTCGATGGCGCAGCGTCGAACAGCCAGCAGGCCTCGATCAGCTCCAGGCCCTTGTTCATCATGCTGGCCGAGTCGACGGAAATCTTCCGCCCCATCGACCAGTTGGGGTGGGCGCAAGCCTGCTCAGGGGAAACCTCGAGCAATTGCTTCAGCGGCGTCTCGCGGAAGGGCCCACCCGAGGCGGTCAGCAGGATACGCCGAACGCCGACCTGTCCCAGTCCGCGAGCATAATCCGCCGGCATGCACTGGAAGATCGCGTTGTGTTCGCTGTCGATGGGCAGCAGCACCGCACCACTGGCGCGCACGGCGTCCATGAACAGGGCGCCGGACATCACCAACGCCTCTTTGTTGGCCAGCAATACCCGCTTGCCCGCCTCGACGGCGGCCAGAGTGGGCTTGAGGCCGGCAGCACCGACGATGGCGGCCATCACCGCATCCACTTCAGGATGCGCGGAAACCTCGCAAAGCCCGGCCTCCCCCACCAGCACGCGAGCCTGCAAGCCAGCGGAATTCAGGCGATCCTGAAGGGCCTGCGCCTGCTCCTTCTCCGGCACCACGACAAAGCGCGGACGATGGCACACACACAGCGCTTCGAGCTCTGCCAGACGGGAAAAGCCGCTGAGGGCGAAGACGCGGTAACGATCAGGATGACGTCCGATGACGTCGAGGGTGCTGAGACCGATCGAGCCCGTCGCCCCCAGCACGGTAATCCACAGAGGATGACTCACGGAGCACCCCAGCCCACGGCCCACAACAGCGCGGTGAACACCGGAATCGCAGCGGTCAGGCTGTCGATGCGGTCCAGCACGCCGCCATGGCCAGGCAGCAGGTTGCTACTGTCCTTGAGGCCTGACTGGCGCTTGAACATGCTCTCGGTTAGATCGCCGATGACCGACAGGGCTACCACGATGGCCGCGCACGGCAGCGCCAGCAGCAACTCACGGACGGTCCAATCGCGGTAGATGGCGACGACGACGGTGATTACCAGGCAAAGCGCCATGCCACCGAAGAAACCTTCCCAGCTCTTCCCCGGGCTGACGCGCGGAGCGAGCTTGCGCTTGCCGAAGGCCTTGCCGGAGAAGTAAGCACCGATGTCGGCGGCCCAGACCAGCACCATCACCGCAACGATCAGCCAGTTGGACAGCGGCCACTGCTTGAGCAGCACCAGGCCCTGCCAGGCCGGCAGCAGGATCAGCAGGCCGATCAGCAGGCGGCGCCAGCGGCCGCCCCAACTCGAGGCGCTGTCCGGGTAAGTCAGCACCATCACGATCGCCAGCGCCCACCACAGCAGCGCCAGAACCAGTACGGCGCCCGCCAGCTGCGGCAGCCAGGCCAGCACGAGCATCAACCCGGCAACCACCGCGGCATAGCCGACGCGGGCGGACTGCTCATTGTAACCCGCCAGGCGCGCCCATTCCCAGGCTCCCAGGCTGACCACCAGACCAATGAACAGCGAGAACGCCGCACCGTCGAGCAGGAAGAAACCACCCAGCGCGATCGGCAACAGGACCAGCGCCGTGATGATTCGTTGTTTCAACATGAGGGAGGTGCCTCGGCCTCGACCTGCTCACTGGTCTTGCCGAAGCGGCGCTGACGAGAGGCGAAGTCCTGCAACGCAGCCTGCATGGCTTCGTGCTTGAAGTCGGGCCAGTAGAGATCGGAGAAATACAGCTCGGCGTAAGCCAGCTGCCAGAGAAGGAAGTTGCTGATGCGGTGCTCGCCACCCGTACGGATGCACAGGTCGGGCAACGGCTGGTCGCCGGTGGTCAGGCAACCCTGGATCAATTCCGGGGAAATATCGTCCGGCGCCAGATGCCCCGCCTGCACTTCGCGAGCGAGGCGTTGGGCGGCCTGGGTGATGTCCCACTGGCCACCATAGTTGGCCGCCACCTGCAGCAACATGCTGGAGCCATTGGCCGTCAGCGCCTCGGCTTCGCGCATCGCCGCCTGCAATTCAGGGGCGAAGCGACTGCGATCGCCGATGATGCGCAGGCGGATGCCATTGGCGCTGAGCTTGCGAACCTCGCGGCGCAGGGCCATGAGGAACAGCTCCATCAGCGCGCCGACCTCTTCGGCCGGGCGCTGCCAGTTCTCGCTGGAGAAGGCGAACAGCGTCAACACCTCAACGCCGGCCTCGGCGCAGGTCTTGATCACCGCACGGACGGCATCCACCCCAGCCTTGTGCCCGGCCACGCCAGGCATCAGGCGTTTCTTCGCCCAGCGGTTGTTGCCGTCCATGATGATCGCCACGTGCCGGGGCACGGGCGTCACCTGCTTGGTCTTTTCCATGACGAGAGCCCGGCCGTCAGACGGCCATCAGATCCGCTTCCTTGGCCTCGAGGGCCTTTTCGATCTCGGCGACGAACTTGTCGGTGATCTTCTGCACGTCGTCGCCGGCGCGGCGCTCTTCGTCCTCGCTGATTTCCTTCTCTTTCTGCAGGTCCTTGAGCTGTGCCAGCGCATCACGACGGATGTTGCGTACGGAAACACGGGCCTGCTCCGCCTCGGCGCGAGCCTGCTTGGTGAAGCCTTTGCGGGTCTCCTCGGTCAGGGCCGGCATCGGGACGCGAATGGTGGTGCCGGCGGTGGCCGGATTCAGGCCCAGGTCGGAGGTCATGATGGCCTTCTCGACCGCCTGGATCATGGTCTTGTCGAAGACGCTGAGGGCCAGGGTGCGGGAATCTTCCACGGTGACGTTGGCCACCTGGCGCAGCGGAGTGTCGGAACCGTAGTAGGACACCATCACGCTATCCAGGATGCTCGGGTGCGCACGGCCGGTACGAATCTTGGCGAAGGCATGTCCCAGGGCTTCCAGGGTCTTGCCCATACGATCCTGTGCTTCCTTCTTGATCTCGTTGATCATCTCAATCCTCCTCGATCAGGGTGCCTTCAGCACCACCTACAACAATATTCAGCAGCGCGCCGGGCTTGTTCATGTTGAACACGCGCAGCGGCATTTTCTGGTCCCGGCACAGGCAGATGGCAGTGAGGTCCATCACACCCAGCTTGCGATCGAGCACTTCATCGTACGTCAGACGCTCGAACTTCTCGGCATTCGGGTCCTTGAACGGATCGGCAGTGTACACGCCGTCCACCTTGGTCGCCTTGAGTACTACGTCAGCATC
Source organism: Pseudomonas sp. AU12215 (assembly GCF_001675465.2). Taxonomy (NCBI): domain Bacteria; kingdom Pseudomonadati; phylum Pseudomonadota; class Gammaproteobacteria; order Pseudomonadales; family Pseudomonadaceae; genus Pseudomonas; species Pseudomonas sp. AU12215. The sequence goes on along the minus strand of NZ_MACM02000023.1, from coordinate 13,355 downwards.
TATTTCGATGGCGCGCAGGCAGGCGGCGGAGTCAGTGGTAAAGAACGGGTTGCCCGTACCGGCAGAGAAAATCACCACTTCGCCGCTCTTCAGGTGGCGCATGGCCTTGCGGCGGTCGTAGTGGTCGGTCACGCCGACCATGGAAATGGCGGACATGACGATGGCGGTGATATTGGAACGCTCCAGGGCGTCGCGCATGGCCAGGCCGTTCATCACGGTGGCGAGCATGCCCATATGGTCGCCGGTGACGCGATCCATGCCCGCTGCGGACAGCGCCGCGCCGCGGAAGAGGTTGCCGCCACCGATCACCAGGCCGACCTGCACGCCGATACCGACGAGCTGGCCGATCTCCAGCGCCATGCGGTCCAGCACCTTGGGATCGATGCCGAACTCCTCCGAGCCCATCAGGGCTTCGCCGCTCAATTTTAGAAGAATGCGTTTATAGCGAGGTTGACGAGCGCTCAGCTGCTGAGCCATGACCTTTTTCTCCTGCGGCGATTGAATGCTGTGCGCCTTGTGGGCGCCTTGCGGAAAGCTTGGACCAGCCAGCCTTACGGCGCCTTTGAGCCCGCCTGGCGGGCCTGCGCCGTGGAAGCCAGCCCTTTTGGCTTCCCCAGTTTGGCAAAGAGGCCGCGCGCGTTAGCGGGCAGCCTCTTGCGGGGCGACAGTCGTGAGACTGTCTATTACTGCTTGGAAGCGGCTACTTGAGCAGCAACCTCGGCAGCAAAGTCGGCTTCGACCTTCTCGATGCCCTCGCCTACTTCGAAGCGAACGAAGGAAACGATTTCAGCGCCGGCTTTCTTGGCCAGGTCACCGACCTTGACTTCCGGGTCCTTGACGAACGCCTGCTCGACCAGGCTGGCTTCGGCCAGGAACTTCGAAATACGGCCCTTGACCATGTTCTCCACGATGTTTTCCGGCTTGCCGGCGATCTTGTCGGCGTTCAGAGCGAGGAAGATTTCCTTCTCTTTGGCAACGGCTTCTTCGGAAACCTGCGACGGATCCAGGAACTGCGGGTTGCTGGCAGCGATGTGCATGGCGATGTCGCGAGCCAGTTCAGCGTTGCCGCCCTTCAGGGTGACCAGAACGCCGATGCGGTGACCGTGCAGGTAGGCGCCAACCACGTCACCTTCGGCGCGAGCCAGACGACGGATGTTGACGTTCTCGCCGCACTTGGCAACCAGGGCTTCACGAGCGGACTCTTGCTCGGCGATCAGCGGAGCAGCGTCGGTCAGCTTCTGAGCAACGGCCTTGTCCAGGCTGGCAGCCACGAAGTTCTTGAAGTCGTCCTGCAGGGCCAGGAAGTCGGTCTGCGAGTTGACTTCGATGATGGTAGCGGACTTGGCATCATCAGCCACTTTGGCGGCGATGGCGCCTTCGGCGGCGATGTTGCCAGCCTTCTTGGCAGCCTTGATGGCGCCGGAAGCACGCATGTCGTCGATGGCTTTTTCGATATCGCCTTCGGCGGCTACCAGTGCCTTCTTGCACTCCATCATGCCCTGGCCGGTACGCTCACGCAGTTCCTTGACCAGTGCTGCAGTAATTTCTGCCATTTCGAAATCCTCTTGAGTTGCTCTCAAAACCAGATCGCCCGGCTGCCCGGGCGGAATTTACAGGGTGGCAAAAAGGGGGCCTAGCCCCCTTTCCGCGCACCGCAGGACGTCTGGACGTCCTGGAATCAGCCTTCGGCGGATTCGGCCGGCGCTTCTTCTACGAACTCGTCAGCAGTCACGCCACCGGCGCTCTTGCCACGCAGTACGGCTTCGGCCATGGAGCCCAGGTACAGCTGTACGGCGCGAATGGCGTCGTCGTTACCCGGGATAACATAGTCAACGCCTTCCGGGCTGCTGTTGGTATCGACGACGCCAATGACCGGGATACCCAGCTTGTTGGCTTCGGTGATAGCAATGCGCTCATGGTCAACGTCGATCACGAACAGAGCGTCCGGCAGGCCGCCCATGTCCTTGATGCCGCCCAGGCTGCGATCCAGTTTTTCCAGATCACGGCTGCGCATCAGGGCTTCTTTCTTGGTCAGCTTGGCGAAAGTACCGTCCTGGGACTGAACTTCCAGCTCGCGCAGACGCTTGATCGACTGACGGATGGTCTTGTAGTTGGTGAGCATGCCGCCCAGCCAACGATGGTCGACGTACGGCATGCCGCAACGGGCAGCTTCTTCGCGAACGATCTTGCCAGCGGAACGCTTGGTGCCGACGAACAGGATCTTGTTCTTGCCCTGGGCCAGGCGCTCAACGAAGGTCAGGGCCTCGTTGAACATCGGCAGGGTTTTTTCGAGGTTGATGATGTGGATCTTGTTGCGCGCGCCGAAAATGAACTTGCCCATTTTCGGGTTCCAGTAACGGGTCTGGTGGCCGAAGTGCACACCGGCCTTCAGCATATCGCGCATATTGACTTGGGACATGATAGTTCCTCGATAAGTCGGGTTAGGCCTCCATGCATCCCAACGGCCAACCCTTCGACTGTGTCGCAGGGCACCCAGGCCATCGTGTCGATGCATGTGTGGGTTAATGCCCCGGAATGGCCGTAGCCTCCGGAGCGGGGCGCTTTATACCACAACCTCGGCCAGAACAAAACCCGGAAGGACGCCCGGCATCTCCCCACCGCCTCGTCCGAACAGCCCGGTCGGCCGCCCGCCCTTAATAGAAAGGCACCGAATCTGATAGACTTGCGTATTCCTCTTATTTACCCGCGCGTACGCAGCGCCTGATAGAGAAGTCGCATGACCGTCACCATCAAGACGCCCGAAGACATCGAGAAAATGCGCGTCGCCGGCCGCCTGGCCGCCGAAGTGCTGGAAATGATCGGCGAACACGTCAAGCCCGGCGTCACCACCGATGAGTTGGACCGTCTCTGCCACGACTACATCGTCAACGTGCAGAAGGCCATTCCCGCGCCGCTGAACTACAAGGGCTTCCCCAAGTCGATCTGCACCTCGATCAACCACGTGGTGTGCCACGGCATTCCCAACGAGAAGCCGCTCAAGGAAGGCGACATCGTCAACATCGATGTCACCGTCATCAAGGACGGCTACCACGGCGACACCAGCAAGATGTTCTCGGTGGGCAAGACCCCGGAATGGGCTGACCGCCTATGCCAGATCACCCAGGAATGCCTGTACAAGGGCATTGCGCTGGTCAAACCGGGCGCACGCCTGGGCGACATCGGCGAAGTGATCCAGAAATACGCCGAGAAGAACGGCTTCTCCGTGGTACGCGAGTATTGCGGCCACGGCATCGGCAAGGTGTTCCACGAAGAGCCGCAAGTGCTGCACTACGGCCGCGCCGGCACCGGCCTGGAACTCAAGGAAGGCATGATCTTCACCATCGAGCCGATGATCAACCAGGGCCGCGCGGAAACCCGCCTGCTCGGCGACGGCTGGACCGCCATCACCAAGGACCGCAAGCTGTCCGCGCAGTGGGAGCACACCGTGCTGGTCACCGCCGACGGCTACGAGATCCTGACCCTGCGCAACGACGAAAGCTTCCCGCGCACGCCGGCCTGACCGGAAGCGGTTTGCAATCTCGCCGACGGCTGGGTAGAACATAGAAATCCCGGCCCGGCACAGCTGCCGGGCCTGGCGCCAAGCGCCCAGGCCCGACCGCCCTCTTGCCCCTGCCCTCCCCTAAGCCATTGATCAGGAAGGCCGCCATGCCGCAGGTGGATCCCGAGTTGTTCGACCGTGGGCAGTTCCAGGCGGAACTGGCCCTCAAATCCAGCCCCATCGCCGCCTTCAAGAAGGCCATTCGTCAGGCCAACGAAGTGCTGGATAGCCGCTTCAACGGCGGCCGCGATATCCGTCGGCTGATCGAGGACCGCGCCTGGTTCGTCGACCAGATCCTGCAGCAGGCCTGGAATCGCTTTGACTGGGGCGACGACGCCGACATCGCGCTGGTCGCCGTGGGCGGCTATGGCCGCGGCGAATTGCACCCGCACTCGGACATCGACCTGCTGATCCTGCTGGACAGCGAAGACCAGGAAATCTTCCGCGAGCCCATCGAAGGCTTCCTCACCCTGCTCTGGGACATCGGCCTGGAAGTCGGCCAGAGCGTACGCTCGGTGGCCGAGTGCGCCGAGGAAGCGCGCGCGGACCTCACCGTGGTCACCAACCTGATGGAGTGCCGGACCATTTCCGGCCCGGACAGCCTGCGTCAGCGCATGCTCGAAGCCACCAGCGCCAAGCAGATGTGGCCCAGCGGCCAGTTCTACCTGGCCAAGCGCAAGGAGCAGATTCACCGCCACACCAAATACAACGACACCGAATACAACCTCGAACCCAACGTGAAGGGCTCGCCCGGCGGCCTGCGCGACATCCAGACGCTGCTCTGGGTCGCCCGCCGGCATTTCGGCAGCCTCAACCTGCACGCCCTGGTGCGCGAGGGGTTCCTGGTCGAGAGCGAGTGCGCGGTGCTGGCCTCCAGCCAGGAATTCCTCTGGAAGGTCCGCTACGCCCTGCACATGCTCGCCGGCCGCGCCGAGGACCGGCTGCTGTTCGACCATCAGCGGCGCATTGCCGGGATGCTCGGTTATGAAGGCAACGACGCCAAGCTGGCCGTCGAGCGCTTCATGCAGAAGTACTACCGCGTGGTGATGGCGGTGTCCGAGCTGAACGACCTGATCATGCAGCACTTCGAGGAAGTGATACTGCGGGCCGGCGAGAACGGCCAGATCCTGCCGCTCAACAGTCGCTTCCAGCTGCGCGACGGCTACCTGGAAGTCACCCACGCCAACGTTTTCAAGCGCACCCCGTTCGCCCTGCTGGAAATCTTCGTGCTGCTCGCCCAGCACCCCGAGATCAAGGGCGTGCGCGCCGATACGATCCGTCTGCTGCGCGACAGCCGCCACCTGATCGACGACGACTTCCGCCACGACATTCGCAACACCAGCCTGTTCATCGAGCTGTTCAAGTGCAAGGAAGGCATCCACCGCAACCTGCGGCGGATGAACCGCTACGGCATCCTCGGCCGCTACCTGCCGGAGTTCGGCCTGATCGTCGGGCAGATGCAGCACGACCTGTTCCACATCTATACGGTGGATGCGCACACCCTCAACCTGATCAAGCATCTGCGCAAGCTGCGCCGCCCGGACATGGCGGAGAAGTACCCGCTGGCCAGCAAGATCATGGAGCGCCTGCCCAAGCCCGAGCTGATCTACATCGCCGGCCTCTACCATGACATCGCCAAGGGCCGCGGCGGCGACCACTCGGAACTGGGCGCGGTGGACGCCGAGCACTTCTGCCAGCGCCATCAGTTGCCGCCGTGGGACACCAACCTGGTGTCCTGGCTGGTGCAGAACCACCTGATCATGTCCACCACCGCCCAGCGCAAGGACCTGTCCGACCCGCAGGTGATCTACGACTTCGCCCAGCTGATGGGCAACCAGACCTACCTGGACTACCTCTACGTACTCACCGTGGCCGACATCAACGCCACCAACCCGACCTTGTGGAACTCCTGGCGCGCCAGCCTGCTGCGCCAGCTCTATACCGAGACCAAGCGCGCCCTGCGACGCGGCCTGGAGAACCCGGTCGACCGCGAGGAGCAGATTCGCCAGACACAGAGCGCAGCCATCGACATCCTGGTGCGCGGCGGTATCGACCAGGACGACGCCGAGCAGCTCTGGAGCCAACTGGGCGACGACTATTTCCTGCGCCACAGCGCAGCCGACGTGGCCTGGCACACCGAAGCCATCCTCCAGCATCCGGACGACGGCACCCCGCTGGTGCTGATCAAGGAAACCGCCCAGCGCGAATTCGAGGGTGGCACGCAGATCTTCATCTATGCCGGCGACCAGCATGACTTCTTCGCCGTGACCGTGGCCGCGATGGACCAGCTCAACCTGAACATTCAGGACGCGCGGATCATCACCTCCACCAGCCTGTTCACCCTCGACACCTACATAGTGCTCGACGCCGATGGCGGATCGATCGGCAACAATCCCAGCCGAGTCGAGGAAATTCGCGAAGGTTTGGTCAACGCGCTGAAGGACCCGGACGAGTACCCGACCATCATCCAGCGCCGGGTGCCGCGCCAGCTCAAGCACTTCGCCTTCAACCCGCAGGTGACCATTTCCACCGACGCGGCGCGTCAGGTCAGCGTGCTCGAAGTGATAGCACCGGACCGCCCCGGCCTGCTCGCGCGGATCGGCGGGCTGTTCCTGGACTTCGACCTGTCGGTGCAGAACGCCAAGATCGCCACACTGGGCGAACGCGTGGAAGACGTGTTCTTCGTCACCGATGCGCACAACCAGCCGCTCTCCGACCCCGAGCTGTGCAAGCGCATCCAGACCGCCCTGGTCGATATCCTTTCCGACGGCGGCCAGCAGAGCATGCCGGTACGCATCAGCATTTAGTCAGACTTTAGAAAGAAAGAGCCTTGCCCATGAATCCTGCCCTCGACTCGCTCCAGCCCTACCCCTTCGAGAAGCTCCGCGCCCTGCTGGCCGGCGCCCAGCCGCCGGCGGAGCTGAAGCCGATCGCGCTGTCCATCGGCGAACCCAAGCACCGCTCGCCAGAGTTCGTCGCCAAGGCCCTGGCCGATAGCCTCGACCAGTTGGCCGTCTATCCGACCACCCTGGGTATCCCCGCCCTGCGCGAAGCCATTGCCGCCTGGTGCGAGCGCCGCTTCAAGGTACCGGCCGGCTGGCTGGAGGCTGCGCGCCACGTGCTGCCGGTGAACGGCACCCGCGAAGCGCTGTTCGCCTTCACCCAGACCGTGGTCGACCGCAACGCCAAGGGTCTGGTGATCAGCCCGAACCCGTTCTACCAGATCTACGAAGGCGCGGCCCTGCTGGCCGGCGCCGAGCCGCACTACCTGCCGTGCCTGGAAGACAACGGCTTCAACCCGGACTTCGACGCCGTGCCGGCCGACATCTGGGCGCGCTGCCAGATCCTCTTCCTCTGCTCGCCGGGCAACCCCACCGGTGCGCTGGTGCCGCTGGAAACCCTGAAGAAGCTGATCGCCCTGGCCGACCAGCACGACTTTGTGATCGCCGCCGACGAGTGCTACAGCGAGCTGTACTTCGACGAGCAGAACCCGCCGGCCGGCCTGCTGAGCGCCTGCGCCGAACTGGGCCGCAACGACTTCAAGCGCTGCGTGGTATTCCACAGCCTGTCCAAGCGCTCCAACCTGCCGGGCCTGCGCTCGGGCTTCGTCGCCGGCGATGCCGAGGTTCTGAATAAATTCCTCCTGTACCGCACCTACCACGGCTGCGCCATGCCGGTTCAGACCCAACTGGCCAGCGTCGCTGCCTGGAAGGACGAGGACCACGTGCGCGCCAACCGCGACCTGTACCGCGAGAAGTTTGACGCCGTGCTGGACATCCTCGGCGGCGTGCTCGACGTGCAGCGCCCGGACGGCAGCTTCTACCTGTGGGCGAAAACACCGGTTGCCGACACCGAGTTCTGCCGCGGCCTGTTCGATGCGCAACACGTCACCGTGGTGCCGGGCTCCTACCTGTCGCGCGAAGTGAACGGCGAGAATCCTGGCGCCAACCGCGTGCGCATGGCGCTGGTGGCACCACTGGCGGAATGCGTGGAAGCAGCCGAGCGGATCAAGCAGTACGTACAGAGCCTCTGAGGTTGCACACCCTGTAGGACCGAGGGGGACGCCCAGTCCTTGCTCGCGAACAGAGCGATCCGGCAGATCCAGAGCCAAGCGGTTCGCGAGCAAGCTCGTTCCTACAAGAGCACCACTACACCCAGCGCCCCGCCTTGCTGGTCACCCAGGCTTCCTGGCTGTCCAGCTCGCCCAGCACCTCGCGCATGGTCTCGTCGTCGATCTCATGCTCACGACGCATGCGGTACAGCTCAAGGCGCTGCGCCCGCAGCGCCTTGATGCGCAGCGCCTGATCGGCCAGTTCCAGGCTGCGAGCGCGCTCGCGGGCTTCCTGGGAGTCCGGCGCCGGGTCCAGTTCGTGGCGATACTCGGCCATCAGCCGCGCCTTCACCTCTGCCAGGCGCGCCGCTTCGTCGGCATCCGCACCGTCGCGAGTGGGCATTTCCTCGCCTTCCAGCATGTGGATGGCCGCCACCGCGGTCTTGCGCCACACCGACTGCACTTCGCGCTCGCGCTGGTCATTGCTGGCTGCCGGCAGGCCGCGCAGAAGGATCGGCAGGCCGATGGTGGCGGCGATCAGCGACACCAGGATCACCCCGGTGGCGATGAAGATGATCAGGTCGCGCTGCGGGAAGGCCGAACCATCGAGCAACAGCAGCGGTACCGAGAGCACGCCGGCCAGCGTCACCGCCCCGCGCACCCCGCCCAGCGCCGAGATTGCCGACAACCGCAGTACCGGCTCGCCCGAACGACCGCCCAGCTCTATCCCCCACCACTGCTCGAAGCGCACCGACACCTTCCAGTAACACCAGACCCAGCCGAAACGCAGCAGGATCAGCACGGCGAACACCGCCAGCACGTAGAACAGCAGCAGCGACGAGCGCCACATCACGTCATCGGCATGGTGGGAGACCGATTTCAGGATGTCCGGCAACTGCAGGCCCAGCAGCAGGAACACCACGCCGTTGAAGGCGAACTCGAGCATCGACCAGACGCTGCGGTTGAGCAGGCGCGTGTTGGTCTGCCGCGGCAGCAGGTCGGCCCAGCTCTGCATCATGCCGGCCGCCACCGCCGCCAGGATGCCGGACACCCCCAGCTCCTCGGCGATCATGTAGCAGGCGAAGGGCAACAGCAGCATCAGCACCACGTGCGTCGCCGGATCATCCCAGCCGCGACGGATCATCCAGGCGCGAATGCGCCCCAGCAGCCAGCTGATGAACACCCCGCAGGCCAGCCCGCCAACCGCCACCAGCAGGAAGCTCAGGCTGGCGTCCATCAGCGAGAAAGTACCGGTCATGGCAGCGGCGATAGCGAACTTGAAGGCGACCAGGCCGGAGGCGTCGTTCATCAACGCCTCGCCCTGCAACACGTGCATCAGGCGCCTGGGAAGACGGTCCTGGGCGATGGCCGAGACCGCCAGCGCATCGGTCGGCGACAGCACCGCCGCCAGGGCGAAGGCGGCAGCCCAGGGTATCTCGGGAATCAGCAGGTGGATGAAGACGCCACCGCCGAGCACGGTGAACAGCACCAGGGCGAAAGCCAGGGTGAGGATCGGCCAGCGCATCTTCCAGAACTCACCCTTGGGCATGCGCCAGCCATCGGCGAACAGCAGCGGCGGGATGAACAGGAACATGAACAGCTCGGGATCGAGCGCCACGTGCAGCCCCAGGCTCGGCCAGGCGAGCATGGCGCCGGCAACGATCTGGATCAGCGGCAGGGGCAGCGGGATCAGTTGAGCGGCGAGCCGGGTTCCCCCCACGACCAGCAACAGGATCAACACGGTGTAAACGGTTTGCATCGTCGAACTCCAACACAGCCATCCATTGAAGCACCCATCGCGGCGCGGATCAGCCACGCTTCGGGCAAAAAACTGTTGCAATACGCCGGCCTCCCGGCGGCGTCCCGCAAGGCGCTGGGAAATGGCATAATCCCGCGCCTGAAAAAAGCATCGAAAAGGAGTAGCGCCCCGTGAGCGAGCGGACGCTGTATGGAATCAAAGCCTGCGACACCATGAAGAAGGCCCGTACCTGGCTGGAAGAACATGGCGTCGACTACGCCTTCCACGACTACAAGACTAGCGGAATAGACCGCGCGCACCTGGAGCAATGGTGCAACGAGCATGGATGGGAGACTGTGCTGAACCGTGCCGGCACCACTTTCCGCAAGCTCGACGACACGCAGAAGGCCGATATTGACCAGGCCAAGGCCATCGAACTGATGGTGGCGCAGCCGTCGATGATCAAGCGCCCAGTGCTGGACCTCGGTGATCGCACTCTGGTCGGCTTCAAGCCCAATCTCTACGCCGCCGCCCTGGCCTGAGTCGCAGGACGATGAGCATCGCCTGGGCCCTGTTCCTCCCCGCCTGCTTCGCCCTGAACCTGGCGCCGGGACCGAACAACCTGCTATCGCTGAACAATGCCGCGCGCTTCGGCCTGCTGCGCGCCACCCTCGCCGGTGGCGGACGGCTGGTCGCCTTCGCCGGCATGCTGGCCCTGGCCGCCTCCGGCCTGGCGCTGGTACTGCAGGCCTCGGCCTGGCTGTTCCTGGCGATCAAGTTGGTGGGCGCCGGTTACCTGCTGTGGCTGGCCGTGCAACTGTGGCGCGCGCCGACAGCGAACCTGTCCGTCGATGGCGCCCCGGCTAACGTCACCAGCTTGTGGCGCCTGGCCCGCCAGGAGTTCTGGGTGGCCGCCGGCAACCCATAGAGCAGTCAATCTAAACTTTTAGAACAAGCCAAAAGGCACGCGCCAGACCAGCTAGACCGGGCCTTCCAGCTGTCACCCGCGATCCACTTCCCGGCGCACCATCTCCTGATACTCCGGCGGCGACATCGCAACCATCTGGTCGTGCGCCCACTCCTTCCACTTCGACTTACGCCGATCCCGCTCGGCCAGGATCTTGGCGGCGTCCGCTTTCGCACGGTCTAGGTTCTGCTGCCAGAACTCGAACAGACGGGCCTTCTCATCCTCCATCGCCTGCCGCTCCTCGGTGGGACGCAGCGCCAGATTCCAACGGCTCATCAGGTGACCTCCTGCATTTTGAAGGCGCGCATTCTACGCTCGTTCTGCAGGCACTCCCTACCGCTGGTCATGCAGTACATATACTGTACAAATAAACAGTATTATTACCTTCCAGCTACCAAGGGAGGCACATCATGTACCACACCCAACACGACCAAGATCGCAGCCGCGCGAAGTCCTATTGGGAGGCCGCGCTGAGCGACCCGACTGCGTTCCTCTACTACGCCGACGAGCACTATCACTACCTGCTGGCCCAAGCCAATGAGATCTACCAGCAAGGATTGATCTCTCTGGCCGAGCGCAAGGACATGCTCACCAGATCCCTCAACAAATACTCCTGGGCGGTGGAACACAACATCCGACGGGAGTCGCACTGGTGTCGAGGGTGCTACTACCACGTACTGGCCAAAGGCGAAGTAGTCGGAGAGGTTGGTCCGGAAGGGCATTACCTAGGCCTGGACCGGAAGCTACTCGGAAACATCGAGGATGATAAGTCGCCGAAGCTCTATGCCTGGGTGAATCAATTTGACCGTGAGGTCGCCGGCGTAGTCGAAGGGTTGAAGATCATCTGCGACGGGCAGGAGCTGTTCCAACTGAGGGAGTTTGTGCCGAAGGGCGCCGGGGATAGGCGCTGGCCGTATTCAGGAGACTGATGATGTGCGGAAGAGTGACGCAGTTCGATAGCTGGGCGGACCTGGTGGCGATCATGCGCCTGCCAGGGCCTTCAATGGCACGACAGCAGATCGAGGCGCGCTACAACATTCCACCATCAAAACCGCTGATGTTGTTGCACATGGAGGGCGACACCCTGGTCGGTGACCTGGTGCGCTGGGGATGGCGCCCGCATTGGGCGACAGACAATAAGCTGCCGTCCAATGCGCGCGTGGAGAAGGTGGCGCACAGCGCCTATTGGAGGGCCATCTGGCCACATAGGGCAATCGCGCCAATCAATGGATGGTTCGAGTGGGTTCCGGCGGAGTCTGACCCGAAGCAGAAGCTCCCCTTCTACATTCGGAGACGTGACGGCTTGCCGTGCCTGGCTGCAGCCATCGGCCAATTTCCCACCGGCGAACAGGATCCGCGGGCGCACGACGGATGCGCGATCATCACTGACGAGGCACGCGGAGGGCTTGTGGATGTACACGACCGCCGCCCAGTGGTGCTGACCCCGGAGCTTGCAGCCGAATGGCTGGACCCGGCCACACCAAAGGAGCGCGCCGAGCAGATGCTGCTCCAGCAGAGCGAGCCACCGGAAGCATTCGAATGGTTCCGGGTCAGCACAGACGCGAATAATGCGAAGCACGAAGGCCCGCAGCTGATCGAGCCGGCTCGCTAACCTATCGCTCCAGCCTGGCCCGCTCCCGCTCCTGCAGGGCAGTCAGCTTGACGGCGCAGGCGTCGGCGTCGGCGGCGAGACGGGCAAGATCCGCTGCAGCCGCTGGCTGAAGTTCGGCGTACTGGGCTCCATCATCCAGGCCGGGGCCGCCGGATCCGGCTCGCACCCCACCGCCGGAGCAACTACCGCCGACGACGGGGGCGAACATCCGGCGCTGAGCAGCAGCGAGATCCCGAGCGAGCTGATCGATAAAATCTTGAGCATGGCGCAACTCCCCGTAGCGCTGTTGGTCGATGCCGTCGAGCTGTGCCTGCAGCTCTAGACGGTCCTTGGCGCGGCGCTGCAGCTCGGCGGCGACCGCCTGGCTGATCTCCCCACGCTCCTTTTCGTGATCGAGCCCAAGGCTCGCCAGATCCGCGTCGGCCTGGGCAGATCTCCAAGACCAGGCCGAGCCGAAGCCGGCGGCGAAGATCATCGCCGCCAGCACCAGTACCACCAGGGGCTTACCCGTCAGACCGTCCATTACGCCTCCAGGGCCGGCAGGTCGACCGTCTGGCCGGCGAGTGCATGCGTGCAGTCGCTCAGGAACTCGATGCGACCGTCACGCACGAAGGAGTGGCAGCGCCGGTCCTCGCGCTGCTCACCCCACCAGTACGTCACCAGGATCGACGGGCTGAAGGTCGGCTTGTTCACGTCGCCGTTCCAGTCCCAGCGCGGATGCTGCGACCCCGGGCCGACACGAACGCCGTGGAGCATCGAGCAGCCTGGGCAAAGGAAGAACAGCTGGTCATCGGCACGCTCAAGGATCGGGGACAACGGAATAAAGCTGCTCATGCCAGCCTCCATCTAAACTCTGGTTTCGTTTTTATCGACACCCCAGCGAAGCCCGACGGAAACGAAACTATGGTTTCGCTCATGCCACGACCCCTCCGGCAACGCGGTACTGCTGCACCAGGTCCTCAAGGCGGTGTTCGCGCTGGCCATAGCCGGCACCAGGCAGACTCGCCCAGATGTTTGAACACTTGGCGATCGCCTCGCGTACCCGGCCCGCGTGAATATCCGCCAGCGCACGGCGCTCGCGGATCTGCTGGATGGCAACCCGGTCCTGGTTCTCCGGGCTGAAGTCCTTCAGCTGCAGCAAGTCGCGGTACGGCTTCCACCAGCGGAACAGCAACTGATAGCGGCCTGCGGCGGTTGACTGCAGGCCACTGTCGTTGACCTTCACCAGGATGTTCGGGTGACCGGCGTAGTTGCTGAAGGTGTTCGGCGAGTTGATCCCGCCAACCACCACGTCATAGCCATCGTCCTTGGTGTGGCGACTGGTCCGGGTCCCTTCCGACCAGGCCAGCATGTCAAGGAAGGCGAGCACGTTCTTGCCGCCGGCATCGGCAGCGCTGATTCTAGGCATGTTTTCTCCGGGCATAAAAA
>NZ_MACM02000022.1:0-21154 GCF_001675465.2 Pseudomonas sp. AU12215 | reverse complement strand
TGATGTACATGACGATGGCGCCGAACACACTCATGGTGATCATCGCCGCGGTCAGGCTCATGCCCTGCAGGGCGATCAGGCCGTCGCTGTAGATCGCCGCGATGCCTACCAGGCCGCCGGCGATGATTGCCCGGTGCGGAGTCTGGAAGCGCGACAGCTTGGCCAGCCCGCGTGGCAGGTAGCCGGCGCGGGCGAGGGCGAAGAACTGCCGCGAGTAGCCGAGGATGATGCCGTGGAAGCTGGCGACCAGGCCGAACAGGCCGATCCACACCAGCATGTGCAGCCAGCCGGAGTTCTCACCGACCACCATCTTCATCGCCTGTGGCAGTGGGTCGTTGATACCCGACAGGGCCTTCCAGTCGCCCGCGCCGCCGGCGAACAGCATGACGCCGATGGCCAGCACCACCAGGGTCAGGATGCCGCTGACGTAGGCCTTGGGAATGGTGCGTTTCGGGTCCTTGGCTTCCTCGGCGGCCATGGCCGCGCCCTCGATGGCGAGGAAGAACCAGATGGCGAAGGGAATCGCCGCGAAGATGCCGCTGATCGCCGCACCGCCGAAGCTGTCGGAGCCGGCCCAGCCGTTGAGCACGAAATTGCTGAAGCTGAAGCCCGGCGCAACCACGCCCATGAACACCAGCAACTCGCCCACTGCGAGGATGGTGACGATCAGCTCGAAGGTCGCCGCGATGCTGACGCCGAGGATATTCAGCGTCATGAAGATCAGGTACGCGCCGACCGCCGCGTGCTTCGGATCGAGGGAGGGGAACTGCACGTTGAGGTACGCGCCGATGGCCATGGCGATGGCCGGCGGGGCGAAGACGAACTCGATCAGCGTGGCGAGGCCCGCCACCAGTCCGCCTTTTTCGCCAAAGGCGCGGCGGCTGTAGGCGAAGGGCCCGCCGGCGTGAGGAATCGCCGTGGTCAGCTCGGTGAAGCTGAAGATGAAGCAGGTGTACATGGTTGCCACCAGCAGCGTGGTGACGAGGAAGCCGAGGGTGCCGGCCACGCCCCAGCCATAGCTCCAGCCGAAGTACTCACCGGAAATCACCAGGCCCACGGCGATGCCCCACAGGTGCAGGGTGCCGAGGGTGGGTTTGAGTTGCGTGCTCATGCGACGTCTCCTGAAGAGAAAGTCAGAGAAGAGAAAGTCCGAACGAGGATGAAAAACACGACCCGCTGATTCGTGCAGTGGCCGTGCCATGCCCGGAGATCAGGTCGCAAAGCCTGGTTTCGCGTCGTTTCGTGAACATTCGCGGCACATTGGCGTGCCTCGAATGGGGGCGCGGCGATTCGTTCAGGTGCGCGGTCCCGCGCTTGTTGCACGGCGATGACCGCAGCGTGACGCTTCGCGGAGCCGCGACGGCTGTCACAGGATGGCAATCTGCCGCTGGTCTACTGGCGCCCATTCCAGCGACCGGAGATTCGCCGATGACCACCCGCGCCCTGCACGAGCTGTTGCGCCAGGTAGCGCCCTTGGCCCCGGAGTTGAGCATCAGCGACGTCGCCGATCGCTTCCTCGATGCCGAGCACCGCGCCTTCCTCTCGCTGCCCGTGGTGGACGAGGCCGGGCTGCCGCTGGGGCTGGTCAGCCGCAACGGCCTGCAGGACATCTTCATGCAGCGCTTCGGCCGCGACCTCTGGGGCCGCCGTCCGGCCAGCGATGTGATGAATGCGCAGCCATTGAAGGTGCGCGCCGACCTGAGCCTCGAAGAAGCCTCGCAACAGGTCACCGCCCAACTGAGTTACCCGATCACCGAGGACTTCGTCCTGGTGGACGAGCAGGGACGCTACCTCGGCCTGGGCACGGTGCTCGATCTGCTGAAAGCCATGGAGCAGCGCGTCGCCCAGCGCAACCGCGCGCTCAACAAGACGCTGCAGGACCTGCGAGAGTCCCAGGCGCAGCTGGTGCAATCGGAGAAGATGGCTTCCCTCGGGCAGATGGTCGCCGGCGTCGCCCACGAGCTGAACACGCCGCTGGGCTATGTGAAGAACAACGTCGCGCTGCTGCGCGAGCTGTTGCTGCCACTGCTCGGCCTTACCGAAGCCCAGGCCCTGTTCAACGAATGCCTGGACGACCCGGCCTGCGACACCGAGCAATTGGCGCGCACTCGCGCAGCCTTCGAACAGGCCCGCGAAGAAGCGGCGCTGGAACAACTGGTGGGCGATCTCGACCAGTTGTTCGGCGACACCGATTTCGGCCTGGCGCAGATCGGCGAGCTGGTCGGCGGCCTGAAGGACTTCGCCCGCCTGGACCGCGCCCGCAGCGAAGAGGTCGACCTCAACGACTGCGTACGCAGCGCGCTGCTGATCGCCCGCAACAGCATCAAGGAAAAGGCCGAGGTTGCCACCCAGCTGGGCGCGCTGCCCAAGGTTGCCTGCGCCGCCAGCCAGATCAACCAGGTGCTGCTCAACCTGCTGACCAACGCCGCCCAGGCCATGCAGAAGTTCGGCCTGATCCAGGTGAAATCCTGGGCGGACGAAACCCATGTGCACCTCTCGGTCCAGGACAACGGCAAGGGCATGGACGATGAGGTGCGCGCGCGCATCTTCGACCCCTTCTTCACCACCAAGCCGGTGGGGCAGGGCACGGGCCTGGGCCTGTCGATCAGCTACAAGATCGTCCAGGACCACGGCGGCCGCATCCGCGTGGCATCCGAACCCGGACGCGGCACACGATTCCTCATCAGCCTGCCGATCCAGCAGGCCAGCGAACTGAAACGGAGCGCCTGAACATGACTCAGCAGCCTGTCCGCATCCTCTTCGTCGACGACGAGGAACGCATTCTGCGCAGCCTTGCGATGCAGTTCCGCCGTCACTACGACGTGCTGGTGGAAACCGATCCGCACAAGGCCCTGCAGCGCCTGCGCGAAGAGCACATCGATATTCTCGTCAGCGACCAGCGCATGCCGCAGATGACCGGCGCCGAGTTGCTCGCCCAGGCCCGGGAAATCGCCCCGGACACCCTGCGCATCCTGCTCACCGGTTACTCGGACCTCGACGCCGCGGTGGACGCGCTCAACAGTGGCGGCATCTTCCGCTACCTGACCAAGCCCTGGGACCCGCAGGAAATGGCCTTCACCCTGCGCCAGGCGGCCGAGATCGCCCAGCGCCAGGCGCCGGCCGAGCCCATCGATACCAAGGCGATCAGCCGCGTCGTTGCGCCGCTCAACGTGCTGTTGCTGGACGAGGATGCCGAGACCCTGGCGTGCGTCGGCGAGTTCTGCAGCGCCGGTACCCACCAGCTGCACCGAGCGCGCAACCTCGCCGAGGCCATCGTGCGACTGAACAGCGAACCTATCGATATCCTGGTCAGCGACCTCAAGCTGGCCGGCGAAGACACCGCGCCGCTGCTCAAGTCCCTGGCGCAGGCTCATCCGCGCCTGCTGAGCATCGTCGTCACGCCGTTCCGCGACACCCAGGACCTGCTGGCGCTGATCAACCAGGCGCAGATCTTCCGCTACCTGCCCAAGCCGATCCGCCGCGGCCTGTTCGAGAAGGGCCTGAAGGCCGCCGCCGAGCAGGCGCTGCTCTGGCGCGCCCAGCCGGAGCAGAAAGTCGCGCGCATCGCCGAGGTGCCTCGCGAGGATCGTGAGCGAGAGAAAGTGGGCAGCCTGCTGGGCATGCTCGGCCGCCTTCGCGAGCGGCTGAGTGCCTGATCGCCGTCGGCGACGGAGCATTCCTGCCGGGCGGGCTACGGAAGTCGGCGCGTTTCTGCGACAATGCGCGCCGATTTTTTCGATACCCGCGAGAGAGCCCATGTCCGCCTGCCAGACCCCGATCATCGTCGCCCTGGATTTCCCCACCCGCGAAGCCGCGCTGGCGCTGGCTGACCAGCTCGATCCGAAGCTGTGCCGGGTGAAGGTGGGCAAGGAACTGTTCACCAGTTGTGCTGCCGGTATCGTCGAGACTCTGAACAGCCGCGGCTTCGAAGTCTTCCTCGACCTGAAATTCCACGACATCCCCAATACCACCGCGATGGCCGTGCGCGCCGCCGCCGAGATGGGCGTGTGGATGGTCAACGTGCACTGCTCCGGCGGCCTGCGCATGATGAGTGCCTGCCGCGAGACTCTGGATGCCTTCAATGGTCCGTCGCCGCTGCTGATCGGCGTGACCGTGCTGACCAGCATGGAGCGCGAGGACCTGGCCGGCATCGGCCTGGACGTCGAGCCCCAGGAGCAGGTACTGCGGCTTGCTAGTCTCGCGCAAAGGGCGGGCATGGACGGCCTGGTCTGCTCCGCCCAGGAAGCGCCGGCGCTGAAAGCTGCGCATCCGGCACTGCAACTGGTCACCCCCGGCATCCGCCCGGCTGGCAGCGCCCAGGACGACCAGCGTCGCATCCTCACCCCGCGCCAGGCGCTGGACAACGGCTCCGACTACCTGGTGATCGGCCGCCCGATCAGCCAAGCCGCCGACCCGGCCAAGGCACTCTCCGAGATCGCTGCCAGCCTGGCCTGAAGCTTTCTCCAGGCATGAAAAAAGCCCGCATCGCTGCGGGCTTTTTTGTTTTTGCTTTTTGTAGGAGCGAGGGGCGCGCCCAGTCCTTGCTCGCGAACAAATCTACCGGCAGCACATGAGCTGGGCGGTTCGCGAGCAAGCTCGCTCCTACAGGTTTCAGCTGTGCGCTTGAGCGGTGGTTTGCGCGCGATTGATCAGCCGCTCGCGCAGCACGTCGTACACCCAGTTGAATACCAGCGCGTACGGCAGGAAGAACAGCACCAGGCCGATGTCGAGGATGAAGGCTTCCAGCAGGCTCACCGACAGCCACCAGGCGGCCAGCGGCACCAGCAGGACGATCAGGCCGAGCTCGAACAGCGAGGCGTGCAGCACGCGCACCGACAGGGTGCGGCTGAAGCCCATGCGGTTCTGCGCACGGTCGAAGGCGGCGTTGAAGAGCATGTTCCACAGGGTGGCGATGGCCGAGAACATCAGGGTCATGGCGCCCATGTGGCCCAGGGGTTTGTCCATCAGCCATGCCAGGGTCGGCGCGCAGATGACGACCGCCAGCAGTTCGAAAAGGCCGGCGTGGAACATCCGTTCCTTCAGGGTTTTAGTCGGGCTCATGGGGTTTCTCCAGATAAGGCAGTGGCAGGCCGACTCCGTCGGTCTGGCGCCATTATCATCGGTCGACCGGCTGGATCTAAGTTGGGTATCATCGGTTTAACCGATGGTAGAGGTGTTGCTCCATGCAATATTCCCCCGAATCCCTGCAGGCCTTCGCCGAGGCCGCATGCCTGGGCTCGTTCAGCGCCGCCGCGCGCAAGCTGGGCAAGAGCCAGTCCACCGTCAGCGAGGCCATCGCGCGGCTGGAGATCGATCTGGGGCTGACCCTGTTCGACCGCAGCAGTCGCCAGCCGAAACTGACCGAAGCCGGCCACGCGCTGCTCGGGCGGGTGGAGGAAGTGCTGATGGCCAACGACCGCCTCGGCCAGCTCGCCCATCAGCTGGTAGGCGGGCTGGAGTCGCGGGTGACCCTGGCGATGTCGGACACCTACCAGTCCGCCGAATTCGAGGCGCGGCTGGCGGAGATCGATGCGCGCTACCCGGACCTGGAGTTCGAGTGGCTGATCGCCGAGGACAGCGATGTGCTCGATCTGGTTGTTCAGGGGCGCGCCAGCCTGGGGCTGCTTGCCGCTCAAAAGGATTACGCGCCGGATATCAGCTCGGCGACCTTGAGCGAACAGGCGGAGTTCGGCCTGTTCGTCAGCCGCGATCACCCGCTGGCTGGCCGCGAGCACGTGGAGCGCGAAGACCTGCTGGCCTACCGCGCCTTGCGCCTGAATACCTATCTGGACGATGCCGCACCGCTGCTGGGCGGCCGCTGCTGGAGCGCACCGAACTACCTGTTGTTGCTGGACATGGCGGTGCTCGGCTTCGGCTGGATCGAATTGCCCAGTTGGATGGTAGGACGCTTCGCCGGCGGGCGTATGCAGGAGCTGAAGGTTGCCGGCTGGCCGCGCCGAGTGGCGGTGGATGTGATCTGGTCGCGGCAACGACGCCTGGGGCCGGCCGCGAGTTGGCTGGCGGAGCGGCTGCTGGGCCGTTGAGGCGCTCTGCATCACAGTTTCCGGACTAAATGTGTCGGGGCCTTTGATGCCCGGCGCGACACCAGTAGGATCGGAGTTTTCCTAGATTGTGAGGTCAGGATGCGCGTCAAGCTGGAGAATTGTCTGAAGGCAGTTGACGAAGTCCTGCTCGGCAAGGAGGTTCAGGTAAGGCTGGCGCTGACCTGCCTGCTGGCGCGCGGTCACCTCCTCATCGAAGACTTGCCCGGCATGGGCAAGACCACCCTCAGCCATGCCCTGGCGCGTGTGCTGGGCCTGGGGTTCCAGCGTATCCAGTTCACCTCCGACCTGCTGCCCGGCGACGTGCTGGGCACTTCGGTGTTCGACAAGGACAGCGGGCAGTTCGTCTTCCACCCCGGGCCGATCTTCTCCGAGCTGGTGCTGGCCGACGAGATCAACCGCGCCACCCCCAAGAGCCAGAGCGCACTGCTCGAGGCGATGGAGGAAGGGCAGGTGACCATCGAGGGCGCGACCCGGCCGCTGCCCGAACCCTTCTTCGTCATCGCCACGCAGAACCCGGTGACCCAGGGCGGCACCTTTGCGCTGCCTGAATCCCAGCTCGACCGCTTCCTCATGCGCCTGTCCCTGGGTTACCCCGGCCGCGCCGCCGAGAAGGCGTTGTTGCTGGGCGAAGCTCGCCGCGACCTGCTGCCGCGCCTGGAACCGATGCTCGACCCGCAGGAACTGCAGGCGCTGCAGGGCGAAGTGCTGGCGGTGCGCGCCAGCGATGCGCTGGTGGACTACGTGCTGCGCCTGGTGGAAGCCACGCGCACCCAGCCGGCCTTTGCCCTGGGCCTGTCACCGCGGGGCAGCCTGGCGCTGCTGGCAGCGGCCCGCGCCTGGGCGTTGCTGGCCGGGCGCGACTACGTCATCCCGGAGGACGTACAGGCCGTGCTGCCCTCGGTGGCCGGCCACCGCCTGCGCGACCAGGCCGACCCGGCCGGGCATGGCGGCGGTGCGTTGGTGCAGTGGTTGTTGCGCGAAGTTCCGGCTCTCTGAGGGGCACGCCATGCTCGTCAAGGTCAGGCCACTGTGGCAGAGCTGGATAGCCCGGCGCATACCGCCGTCTCCCTCGCTGCAGCTCAACCAGCGCCGCATCTTCATCATCCCCACCCGGCAGGGCCTGGCGTTCGGCGTCGCGCTGTTGCTGATGCTGCTGACCGCGATCAACTACCAGAACAGCCTGGCCTATGGCCTGAGCTTCCTGCTGCTGTCGCTGTTCATCGTCGCCATCCTCCACACCTACCGCAACCTGGGCGGCCTGCGTCTGTCGGCGCTCGGCGCGCAGCCAGTGTTCGTCGGCGAGCAGGCAGCCTTCCGGGTGCGGCTGGAGGGCGAAGGGCGCAACCGGCAGGCCATCGGCCTGGGGTGGGAAGCCGAGCGCATGCAGTTCGCCGATGTCACGGCGGACCACGCCGAAGAGTTGCTGCTGAGCGTGCCAGCCGAGCGCCGTGGCTGGTTGCGCCCTGGTCGCCTGCGGGTGGAGAGTCGCTTCCCGCTGGGCTTGCTGGTCGCCTGGAGCTGGGTCGACCTGGACCAGTCGGTGCTGGTCTACCCGCATCCGCAGCCCGGCGACCTGCCGCTGGAAAGCGGGGCGGCGGAGAACGACGAGGAAGGCGTGCGGCCCAGCGGGCGCGGCGTCGATGATTACCAGGGCCTGCGGCCCTACCAGCCGGGCGATTCGCGCCGGCGCTTGCACTGGAAGGCCTACTCCCGTGGCCAGGGCCTGTTGGTGAAGGATTTCTCCGCGCTGGCCGGGCGCAACATCTGGCTGGAGTTCGACAGCCTGGGCGGCGACACCGAGGGGCGCCTGTCCCGGCTGTGCTTCTGGGTCCTGCAGCTCACACGGCGCCAGCAGCCGTTCGGCCTGCGCCTGCCGGATGCGCAACTGGCGGTCGGCCTGGACGATGCCCATCGCGACGCCTGCCTGCGCGCTCTGGCGTTGCACGGGACGAAGCGATGAGCAGTGCGACCGCCACTTCCTCCCAGCCCATTCCACGGGTGGCCCTGACCTGGCTGCTGGTGGCCCAGGCGGTGGTGATCATCCCGCACCTGGAACATCTGCCGCTGTGGGTCGTCGCCCTCTGGCTGGGTTGCGCCGCCTGGCGCATCCAGGTGTTTCGCATGCGCGCCAACTACCCCAGTGGTATCGCCAAGCTGGCGCTGGTGGCGTTGGCCGGGTTGGGCGTGTGGTTTTCCCGCGGCTCGCTGCTCGGCCTGGATGCCGGCGTGGTGCTGCTGATCTCGGCCTTCGTGGTCAAGCTGGTGGAGCTCAAGACTCGCCGCGATGCCTGGGTACTGATCCTGCTGGGGTTCTTCGCGGTTACCACCAGTTACCTGTTCCAGGATGACATCCTCGCCGCCGCCTTCAGCGTGCTGCCGGTGCTGGCGCTGCTCGCGGCGGCCATCGGCCTGCAGCAGAGCGGTTTCGCCGCGCGCCCGATGCCGACCTTGCGCCTGGCCGGCGGTCTGCTGCTGCAGGCCTTGCCGCTGATGCTGCTGCTTTTCCTGTTGTTCCCGCGCATGGGGCCACTGTGGTCGCTGCCAATGCCCGGCGACAAATCCATGACCGGGCTGAGTGACAGCATGGCGCCCGGCGACATGGTGGAACTGAGCCAGTCTGCTGCGCTGGCTTTTCGAGTGAGCTTCGACGGCAGCCCGCCGCCGCGCTCGCAACTGTACTGGCGCGCCCTGACCCTGGAACGCTTCGACGGCACGCGCTGGAGTACCGCGTTCCAGCGTGGCGATCGTGAGCCGCAATGGCAGCGACAGGGGCAGCCCTTGCAGTACCAGGTGATCATGGAGCCCAACGGTCGGCCCTGGCTGTTCGGGCTGGATGTGGCGCAGACCAGCCTGGGCGATGCGCGGATGATGAGCGACTTCCACCTGGAGCGGCGCCTGCCGGTGCGCCAGGGGCTGCTCTACCGCGCCACCTCCTGGCCGCACGCTCTGCTGGAGCCGGACGACGCCACCCGCGCACAACGGATCAACCTCGCCTTGCCGCAGGGCGGCAATCCCCAGGCCCGCGCCTGGGCGCGACAACTGCGCGAACGCTACCCACAGCCGGCCGAGCTGGTGCAGGCGATGCTCCGGCACTTCCGCGAGCAGCCGTTCCGCTACACACTCCGCCCGCCGGATGTTGGCCCGGAGCGCATCGACGGTTTCCTGTTCGACACCCGGGCCGGCTTCTGCGAGCACTATGCCGGCGCCATGACCTTCGTCCTGCGCGCGGCGGGGATTCCGGCTCGCGTGGTGACCGGCTACCAGGGGGGCGAGGCCAGCGCGTCGGGCAACTACCTGGCGATCCGCCAGTTCGATGCCCACGCCTGGGTGGAGTACTGGCAGCCGGGCCGCGGGTGGACGCGCGTTGACCCCACGGGCGCCGTATCGCCCGAGCGGATCGAGCAAGGGCTGGAGGCGGCCATGAGCCAGGAAGGCAGCTTCCTCGAGGCCGATCCGTTTTCACCCCTGCGCTACCGGAACTTCGCGCTGCTCAACCAACTGCGCATGGCCTGGGACGACGTCAACTACGGCTGGCAGCGCTGGGTGCTGGGTTACCAGGCCGAGCAGCAGGGCGACATGCTGAAGAACTGGTTCGGCGGACTGGACCGGCAGTGGATCGGCGCCCTGCTGGTGGGCGGTGGCGCGCTGTTGCTGGCTGTGCTGGCGCTGGTGCTGTTCAAGCCCTGGCGGCGCTCCACCGATCTCCAGTTGCAGAGCTTCCAGCGTTTCGAAAGGATGCTCGCGCCCCTGGGGGTGCATCGCGAGCCGGGGGAGGGTGCGCGGGACTTCTGCCGGCGCGCGAGCAGGGTCCTCCCGGCCCACGCGCAGGCGATCCGCAGCTACCTGGAAGCCTTCGAAGCACAGCGCTATGGCGGAGCCGCCACCGCTCCGGCCCAATTGCGTGCGCACCTGGCGCGCCTGCGTCGCGAACTGCCCTGGCGCTTGTGGTCTGCGCGCAGAAACGGGACGTGACATCGCGGCCCTTGCCGGTGTGCTGGCGGGGGCTAACCTGATAGCTCACCCTCTGGCGTGGAGCCTGCCGTGACCTCCTTCTGCGATTACCTGGTAAGCCATCTGATCGAGCAGGAGGTCGCGTTGTTCTCCGCGTCCTCCCGCCTGAAGGCCGAGTCCGATCCCGAGGCGCTGCACGACCTGCGCATCGCTGTGCGCCGGCTGCGCAGTCTGCTGCACGCGGTGCGGGGCATGCCGGGGATCGACGAACTGGAGCAGGCGCTGGGTGATATGGGCCGTCTCAGCGGTCCGCTGCGTGATCTGGAAGTGCTGCTGCCGGCGCTGGAGGCCGAGGGCTACGAGCGTGCCGCCGCGCTGCGCCGGCCGGCGCTGATTTCCGGCTATGCCACGCTGCTCGCCAGCCCGCAGTGGGAGCGTCTGCTGCTGCGCCTGGATGGCTGGCCGCAGCTGTGGCGAACAGCGGAGCGCCATGGCGTGCTCAAGGGGTTGCACGGCAAGGTGGAGAAGCGCCTTGCCCGGGAATGGCGGAAGCTGCGCGACGCGCTGGAAGATCCGGCCCACGATCGCCATCGCTTGCGCCTGCTGATCAAGCGCGTGCGCTATTCGCTGGAGGCCTATCCGAAGGAGTCGGCGGTGCCGCAGCGACTGCTCGCGCCGCTGAAGGATGCGCAATCGGCCTTGGGCGACTGGCATGACTACGAGCAGTGGCTGATCCGCAGCGAGCGCGAACTCGACCTGATGCCCTTGCAGCCGCACTGGAACGCCCGCCACGACCTCGCCGAGCGCCTCGCCGACGAGAGCCTCGAAGCCCTGCGGAAAGCGCTGCATAGGGCTCGTTGATGACAGGGCATTTCCTGCAAGGGACAAGGCTTTGGATGGTTTGCCGGGGCTGCCGGTGCCCCTAAGATCGCAACCAGCTGCCATTTTCCAGAAGCCTCAGGGAAGTCCGATCATGTCCTTCAGCGAACTGCTCCGGGCGGTGCGTGCCGCACCGCTGTCCATTGTCATCCCCGCCGCCTGGGCGCAGGGCCGTGCGAGTTTCGGCGGCCTGGTGGCGGCGCTGGCCTACGAGGCCATGGCGGCGGTGGCCGAGGCCGGACGACCGGTGCGTTCGCTGGCGATCACTTTCGTCGGCCCCATCGAGGTGGAAGTGCCGGTGAGCTTCGAGGCCGAAGTGCTGCGGGAGGGCAAGTCGGTCAGCCAGGTATTCTGCCGCGCGGTGCAGAACGGGCAGGTGGTGCTGCTGGCGCAAGGCAGCTTCGGTGTGGGACGCGAATCCACCGTGCAGATGGACGGCCTGCCGCCACCGATGTTCAAGGCCGTCGAGGACTGCCAGGAACTACCGTACATTCGCAAGCTGATGCCGGCCTTCACCCAGAATATCGCCATGCGCTGGGCGGTCGGGCACATGCCGTTCTCGGCCAGTCGCGAGCGCGAGATGGGTGGCTGGATGCGCTTCCGCGGCGGCGACGTGGGCGAGGAGCCGATGGAGATCAGCCACCTGCTGGCGCTGATCGACGCCTGGCCGCCGGCCAACCTGCCGCATCTGAAATCGCCAGCGCCTTCCAGCTCGCTGACCTGGACCGTGGAGTTCGTCCAGCCGCTGCCCTCGATGCCCGCCAATGGCTGGTGCCAGTACCTGGCGACCATCGAGCATGCCCGCGACGGTTACGGGCACATCGCCGCCCAGACCTGGTCGGCCGATGGCCAGCTCCTGGCGATCGGCCGGCAGACGGTGACCATCTTCGGCTAGGGCTGCCCCCGCTAAATGCCGGGTGCGGTCTCCGTGCGGTTGCGGCCGCCGGCCTTGGCCCGGTAGAGGGCCCGGTCGGCGCGGGCGAGCAGGTCCTCCAGGCGCAGCTCGCCTTCGCGCCGGGCCGCCACGCCGATGCTCAGGGTGAGACGCACGCGGCTGCCGTCTTCGCTGGTGAAGGACAGTGCCTGGACGCTGTTGCGTACCCGTTCGGCGACCTGCAGCGCCTGCTGCAGGTCGGTTTCGGGAAGGATTGCGGCGAACTCCTCGCCACCCAGGCGGCCAAGCAGGTCCACTTCGCGCAGTCCCTGCGTCAACTCCTTCGCCACGGCTTGAAGCACGGCATCGCCGAAGGCGTGGCCGTGGGTATCGTTGATCGGCTTGAAGAAGTCGATGTCCAGCATCAGCGCCGAGCACTGGCGGTCGTAGCGCTGTGCGCTCTTGAGCAGGGCGACGCCGCGTTTGACGAAGGCATGGCGGTTCTGCAGGCCGGTCAGCGGATCGGTGGTGGCCAGCAGGCGCAACTCCTGCTCCATGGTCTTGCGCTGGTTGATGTCGAAGCTCCACACCAGCGAGGCGGGGCGTCCGTCCACCTCCATGCGCCGTGCCCAGACGATCGCCCAGAAAGGCGGATTGCCCGCCAGGCGGGTCTCCCAACTGTCCAGTTGGCCGTGATCGGCCAGGGACTGGCGGAAGCGTGCTTCCTCGTCGGGATCGTCGAACAGCCGACTCAGGGTGAAGGGTTCGTGCGGGCGGATGCCGGTGCGCTGTAGCAGCCGCGGGCTGACGTAGTGGGCGCGGGAGTCTTCGTCGCTGAGCAGCGCCACGTCGCTGGGGCTGGTGTCGAGGATATAGCGCAGCAGCGCCTTGCGTTCGCTCAATTCCTGGGTGCGCTGCTCGACGCGCTGCTCCAGCGACTGGTTGAGGTCATGCAGGCGCTGGGTGAGCAGGAGCTTGCGCCGCGAATTGGCGATCACCCGCAAGGCCAGCAGCACACTGCACAGGCCGAGGCCGAAAAGCACCCAGGCCAGCAGGTTGAAGGCGCGCTGCAGGTCCTGGCGTTCGGCGTCCATGTAGTTGGTCAGGGCAATGTTGGTGACCACCACCAGTTCGTGGGTGGGTTCGAGCAGAGGCGGCAGCTCGTGCAGCATCTCGCCGGCCAGCAGTTTCGCGGCCTGCGGCTGCCCCCATGGCGCGCGCTTGAGCCAGGCGTCACTCAGGTGCTGGATCTTTTCCAGGGTTGCCTGCACTTCCGGGCGGGGTACGGCCAGGTAGTTGTAGACGGGCGTATTACGCAGCGGCGGCAGGAGGCTGGCGAGCACTTCGACACGGGTTGCCAGGGCATCGCTGTAGCTCTCCCCGGCGAGTACCTGTCGGGCGCTGTTCAACGAGCGCTCCAGCTCGGCCCGCAGCTGGTAGGCCTGCCACAGCTCGCTGTGGGCATCGGGATGGGCCAGTTGGCGGACATGCTGGTGCACCATCAGCAGCGCGGCGCCGGCGCCGGCGGTCAGCGCCGCGATCAGGCCGCTGAGGATGATGACGGTCAGGCGGCGATAGCGCCGCCTGGGAAGTTGCGGGGGCACGGCGATCACTCCAGGGTAATGCGGCTTACCTGCCAGACGGTGCGGTTGAAATAGACCTGGGTCCGCAACTCCGGGTAATCGAGCATCGGGTAGATGACGAACAGCGGGCCGCGCTCGGCGATACCGATGGGTTGGCCGTCGCGGCGGTAGGCGAGGATCGGGTCGAAGGCGTCCAGGTCGCTCAGTGGAATCAGCGCGGAATAGTCGTTGAGTGCCTCGACCCGCAGGCGCTGGGCGTCGCCGCGCTCGAAGACGGCGAGCAGGATGCTCAGGCGCACGCCTTGCCAGCCATGGACCCGGGTTTCTTCCGGGAGCATCGA
Source organism: Pseudomonas sp. AU12215 (assembly GCF_001675465.2). Taxonomy (NCBI): domain Bacteria; kingdom Pseudomonadati; phylum Pseudomonadota; class Gammaproteobacteria; order Pseudomonadales; family Pseudomonadaceae; genus Pseudomonas; species Pseudomonas sp. AU12215. The sequence continues at coordinate 7,461 of NZ_MACM02000022.1, read as the reverse complement.
GCGCCGCTCGCTCTGTGGCAGCGCTTCAAGCTCGCGCAGGCTGTAGTGGCGCTGGAGTTGCGGCTGGCCTTTGACTGCAATGGTCAGCACGGTGCGCTCGGCCGTCGATTCCGGGGCTGAGTTCGCAGTCGTGACAATAAACAGGCAGGCAAAAAAGCCAATAAAATGACGAAAGGCCGACATCTCAACAGCTCGCGACGAAATCTCGACGATTATATCGGCGAACCTGCCCGGTACTTGAATGGCCGCAATGCCGCGCCCTGCTCTTATGGCCGGCTCAGCGCCCGCGATTGCGCCAGGCACGCCACCAGGCGCCGCTCAAAACAAAGCGCGGGAAGGTGACGAACTGCTCGACCAGCAGACGGCTGACGGCGTCCTTGCGGTCCTTAAAGGGTTCGGGCGCCTGCTCTTCAAGCTTGTGCCCGCGGCCCTGGATGGCCAGCGAGGCGACCATGCCGATCACCCCCAGCAGGATCGCCGACAGGCTCAGGCCGAACAGCCCGCTGAGCAGGGTCAGGGCGCCGAGGATGAACAGCGGCACGGCGATGATGTGCAACGCCAGGTTGGTCGGGTTGCGGTGGTTGGCGGCGTAGCCCTGCCACTGCCAGGCGAGGAGGTTGGGATGACGTTTGCCCATGTGGGTGCTCCCGAGACTGAAAGGCCCGCCTGAGCGCAGGCGGGCGGACTATCAGCAGTCTAGGTGCTGCGCCGAAGCCCGCGCCAATGGACGCAGGCTATGCGGGCGATAGGGATTACAGGCGCAGCTGGCGGATGGCGCGGCTGAGCTCGCCGGCGAGGTCCGCCAACTGGTGGCTGGTGCCGGCCGAGTCCACGGTCTGCTGCACCGTGTGTTCGGTCACGTCGCGGATACCGACGACCGAGCGGGTCATTTCCTCGGCGACCTGGCTCTGCTGCTCGGCGGCCACGGCGATCTGGGTATTGCTCTCGCGCATCAGCGCCACCGCCGAAGCGATCGCCGCCAGGGCTTCGCCGGCTTCACGGGCTTGCTCTACGCAGCCGTCGGCCTTGATCGAGCTTTCCTGCATGAATTCCACGGCGTCGCGGGTGCCGGACTGCAGCGCATTGATCATCTGGGTGATCTCGTCGGTGGAGTCCTGCACGCGCTTGGCGAGGTTGCGCACTTCGTCGGCCACCACGGCGAAACCGCGACCCATCTCGCCGGCGCGGGCGGCCTCGATGGCGGCGTTGAGAGCCAGCAGGTTGGTCTGTTCGGCGATGCCATGGATCACGCTGACCACGCTGCTGATCTTGTGACTGTCCTGGGCCAACTGCTGGATCATCTCGGCGGTCTGCTGCACGCCCTGGGACAAACCGGCGATGGACTGGCCAACGCGACCGACGACCTGCTGGCCATTGCCGGCGAGGCGGTCGGCCTCCTGCGACTGGTCACGGGTGTCGGCGGCATGCTGGGCGATGTGGTGGACGGTGGTGGACATCTCGTTGATGGCGGTGGCGGCCTGGTCGGTCTCGCTCTGCTGGCCGAGCATGCCCTGGCGCACCTGGCCCATGCTGTTGGCAAGGCTGCGCGCGCCTTCGTCGAGGCGCCCGGCGGCCTGGGCAACGGTGCCGACCACGCGCTGGTAGCCGGCCTGCATGGCGTTGAAGGCAGTGGCCATCTGGCCGACTTCGTCGCGGCTTTCCAGTGGCACGCGGGCGGACAGGTCGCCGCTCTTTTCCACGTGCAGCATCACGTCGCGCAGGGTCAGCAGGTGCGTGAGGATGAAGCGGATCAGCAATTGCGAGGCGGCCAGCAGGGCCAGCATCAGCACCAGCACGGCGCCGGCGAAGGGCAGGGCGCGGTCTTCGAGGACGCTCCAGAAGTCGGCGCCGGGGGCGAGCACGGCAACGCGCTGGCCGTTGCCGATATCCTGCACGTAAGCGCCGGCCAGTGCGCCGTTGCGGTTCTGCGCATCCTGCAGGTCCACCCAGCCGCTGGCGCGGGCGAGGGCCGAGCCGTCGACACCGGTGATCTGCGGGGCGCTGCCGGCGGCGAAGCTGACGAGGTTCGGCGAAGTCGGCAGCGCCGAGCCCGCCGGCCAGCTCTTGAGCATCTGGGCCTGGGCTTCGGCACCCTGGCGTGCCTGCTGGTTGCGCCCATCGAGCTCCTGGTGCATGGCGAACAGCACCAGCAGCAGAGTGGTGACGAAGGCGACCGCGTTGACGGCCCAGAATTTGTACTTGAGGGAAATATCGCGGATCCAGGCGGCCATAGATGTCTTCTTGTCGGTCGAATAGTGGCAGGGCGCCATTATTGTCGTGAAAAGGGATGAAGGTGGCCATTGATGGGAATCAAGCCACCTTCCGCTCCCGACTTATCGGCCGAGGAAGGGCATTCTTGAGAGCCGGTTCAAATTTCCGGGAGGTCAAAGAAGCGCCGCGCACACTCGGTGGTATGGGCAGCGACGCGCTCTGCGCTCTCGCCACGGTGCTGGGCCACGCAGGTCAGCACTTCGGGCAGGTAGGCCGGCTGGTTCCTGCCGTTCTTCGGCTTGGGCCGCAGCGTGCGCGGCAACAGATAAGGTGCGTCGCTTTCCAGCATCAGCCGGCCTTCGGGAATTTCCCGCACCAGCTCCTGCAGATGGGTGCCGCGGCGCTCGTCGCAAATCCAGCCGGTGATGCCGATGTGCAGGTCGAGGTCGAGGTAGGAATAAAGCGTGCGGCGCTCGCCGGTGAAGCAATGCACCACGGCCGCAGGGAGCCGGTCGCGGAACTCCTTGAGGATCGCCAGCAGGCGCTCTCCGGCATCGCGCTCGTGGATGAACACCGGCAATTGCAGTTCCACGGCGAGGCCAAGTTGTTCTTCGAAAGCCTTTTCCTGCTGCGGGCGCGGCGAAAAGTCGCGGTTGAAGTCCAGGCCGCATTCGCCCACGGCCTTTACCCGGTCCTCCGCCAGCAGTCCGCGCAGCGCCCTGGCGCTGCCGCTGTCCCAGTGGCTGGCTTCATGGGGATGGACACCGGCGGTGCAGTAAAGACGCTGTTCTTCGTCCAGTTGCCGGCACAGTTCCAGGGCCTGTTCGCTGTCGGGCAGGCTGGTCCCGGTGAGCACCATCTGGGCGACGCCGGCCTCGATCGCGCGAGCGAGGACCGCTTCACGTTCCGGCTCGAAGCTTGGATGGGTGAGGTTGACGCCGATGTCGATCAGTTGCATTTTTGTTCCCTTTGTCCGGATGCGGAGCATAGCAAAACGCTCTTTCCAGACGAAAATTCTTCAAAAACAACAGGTTGCGGATTATTCCGAAGATATATCGGAAGTTTCGGGTTGGTAATGAGTCCCTCCTGTGAGAATCTTGCGCGCCCTTGGCGGTCGGGAACCCCCGGCCGAAACCGCACTCTAATCGGCCCGCCGCCGAGTGCGAGCCCCTGGAGAGCTGGATGACCCGACTGTTGTTGCTACTGCTGTGCCTCGTGGCCCTGACGCCACTGCCGGCGGCCGCGCGCCTGACGGCCCAGCCGGAAAACTGGGAGCAGGAAAACACCGACGCCCGCGACCTCGCCACGATCCGCTCCGGCGGCACCCTGCGGGTTCTGGTCAACCAGAGCCGCAACAGCTCCGGCGAGATCAAGGGCGAACCCATTGGCGTCGAATACCGTCGCCTGCGCGCCTTCGAGCAATACCTCAACGACAGTGCCCCGGGGCGCAAGCCGCTCACCATCCAGTTCATTCCCAAGGCCAAGGATCAATTGCTCGGCGCGCTGCAGCGCGGTGAAGGCGATCTGGTCGCGCCCGGGGAGGTCCTGCTGGCCCGCGATGGCCAGAACGTCAGCCCCAGCCTGCCGTGGAAGGCCGACGTGCCGCTGGTGCTGGTGACCAAGCAGGGCAACCGCAAGTTCGTGCGCCTGGAGCAGCTGGCCGGCCGCACCATCACCCTGCCAGCCGGCAGCGCCGCCGGCGAGGCCGTGCGCAAGGTCAACGAGCGCCTGGCGCAGAAGCGCATGGCGCCGCTGGTGCTGGAGTGGACCGATTCCTCCCTGGCGGTGGAAGACGTGCTGGAGATGGTCCAGGCCGGCATCTTCAATTACACCGTGGTCGAGCAGCCCATCGCCGAACGCTGGAGCAAGGTCTTCACCAAACTGCGCGTCGATCGTCATCTGGTGCTGGACAACAGCGAGCCGATGGCCTGGTACGTTCGTCGTGACGCGCCCATGCTGCGCGCCAGCGTCAACCGCTTCCTCAAGGACTATCGCGCCCCGGCGGACCAGGACGCGGCCTTCCAGCGCCTGTACCGCCGCGCCTACCAGGTGCGCAACCCGCTGCTCGTTCCCGACCGCAAGCGCCTGGAAGCCGTGCGCCCGACCCTGCAACGCTATGGTGAGCAGAGCAAGGTCGACTGGCTGGCCCTGGCCGCCGTGGGCTTCAAGGAGTCCAACCTGAATGCCGGTGCGCGCGGCGCCGGCGGCGCCACCGGGCTGATGCAGATCACCCCGGCGGCGGCCCGCGCCGTGGGCGTGGATACCGTGCACCAGAAGGAGAACAACGTGCAGGCAGCCAGCCGTTACATGGCCATGCTGCGCAAGCGCTTCTTCTCCAGCCCGCGCATCAATGAACGGGACCGCATGGCCTTCGTTCTGGCTGCCTACAATGCCGGTCCCGAGCGGGTGCAAAGCCTGCGTGCGGAGGCCAAGCGCCAGGGCCTGAACCCCAACCAGTGGTTCTTCCAGGTCGAGCGCGTGGCGGCCGAGCAGTTGGGCATGGGCGTAGTGAACTACGTCAGTAGCGTCAACAAGTACTATCTTGCATATCAGCGGGAACGTGATGGCCTCGAGCCACGTGAGAGCGTGGCGGCAATCAAGAAGTAATCAGTTTTTTCGATAGCTTTCAGCGCTATTTTGCGCTTTTGATATCGTAAAAACTGGTTATATTGGTCGCCAAGCAACCCCGGTTGTCACCTACTTCCTACGCAACCCTCCGCTCCCACTAGAGCTCGCATAAGGACGCACCATGAACTCGCTGATCAAATCCATCCTGACCACCAACGCTGGCGCCGGCATCGCTGTCCTGCGCATCACCACCGGCCTGACCTTCATGGCTCACGGCTCGCAGAAGCTCTTCGGCGCCTTTGGTGGCCCGGGTCTGCAAGGCATGGCGGGCTGGCTGGAATCCCTCGGTGTGACTCCTGGCTACCTGATGGCTGCCCTGGCCGGCAGCGCCGAGTTCTTCGGCGGCCTGGCCCTGGTCCTCGGCCTGCTGGTGCGCCTGGCGAGCATCCCGCTGATCGTCGCCATGCTGGTCGCAGTGTTCAGCGTGCACCTGGCCAACGGCTTCTTCATCACCGCCAACGGCTTCGAATACGCCTTCACCCTGATCATGATCAGCGTCGCGTTGCTGATCAGCGGCGCCGGCCCGTTCTCGCTGGACCGCAAGCTGTCCAGCTGATCGCCGACGCGATAACGAAAGAGGGCGGGCACCCAAGGTGCCCGCCCTTTCTGTTTGCCTGCGTGAATCAGTGGAACAGGTACTGTACGCCGCCGTTGATCAGGCCGCCGCCCACCAGCAGGAAGGCGAACAGGCCGGCGCCCAGCAGCAGCGGCTTGGGGCCTTCCTTGCGCAGGTCGCCCAGGCGGGTGGCCAGGCCCAGGGCGGCCATCGCCATGCCGAGCATCATGTCATCCAGTTGCTGCAGCGGCGCCAGCCAGCTTTCCGGCACCCAGCCCAGCGAGCGCAGGCCAGTCACCAGCAGGAAAAACACGGCGAAACCGGGAATGTGCAGTTTGCGGCGCGCGCCGGGCTCGGCGGCTTCGGCGCAACCGACGCGGCCGAGGATCAGCAGGGCCGGGGCCAACAGCAGGACCCGCAACATCTTGCTGATCAGCGCGGCGTCCGCGGCGGCCGGGTCCATGGCGCGGCCGGCGGCAACCACCTGGGCGACTTCGTGGATGGTCGAGCCGGTGAACACGCCGAAGGCCTGCTCGCTGCCGAACAGATTGGGCAGCGCGGCGTAGATCAGCGGATGCAGCAGCATCGCCAGGGTGCCGAAGAGCACCACGGTGGCTACCGCGACGGCCGTGTGCTCGGCACGCGCCTTGAGTACCGGGCTGCTCGCCATGACCGCCGCGGCTCCACAGATGGCGCTGCCGGCGCCGATCAGCAGGGCGCTTTCGCGCGGCAGCTTGAGCCAGCGTTCGCCGATCCACCAGGCGACGGTCAGGGTGCTGGCGACCATCAGCACGTCGATGATCAATGCTGCCGGGCCGAGGGCGGCGATGTCCTGGAAGGTCAGGCGCAGGCCGTAGAGCACAACGCCCAGGCGCAGCAGTTGTTGGCGAGAGAGGTCGATGCCGGGGCGAATGCTGCCGAAGCGCGCGAGTCCCAGGTTGCCGGCCAGCAGGCCGATGAGGATTGCCAGGGTCAGGCTGCCGAGCCCCAGGTGCTGCAGTGCGGGAATTTCCATGAGCTGGCGCGAGCCGAAGGCGATGGCCAGGCAGAGCAGGGCGCCGGGGACGAAGTAGGGCAGGCGGCGGAGGGCGTTCATTGCAGGCTCCTTGTGTAAGGTGAAGCCATGGTGCCGCGGCACCGCTTAGTGTAAAAACGGATTGTTCTTATTGGGATGACCGGTTTTATCGATATGGGCCCGCGCATCACCCTTCGCCAGTTGGCGACCTTCACCGCAATTGCCGAACTGGGCAATGTCACCCAGGCCGCGGCACGCATCGCGCTTTCGCAGTCCGCCGCCAGCCAGGCGTTGCAGGAGCTGGAGCGTGCACTCGGCGCGCGCCTGTTCGACCGCAGTGGCAAGCGTCTGGCGCTGAACGACAATGGCCGCGCCTTTTATCCCAAGGCCAGTGCGCTGCTGGCGCAGAGCGCCGAGCTGGAGAGCCTGTTCGAATCGGCGCCGGTACAACTGAGCCTCGGTGCCAGCCGCAGCATCGGCGGCTATCTGCTGCCGCAGGTGATGGCCGGCTTTCTCGGCGAATTGCCCGAGAGCCGCCTGGAGCTGCAGGTCGCCAACAGCGGCGGGGTGATCGAGGCGCTGGCCGAGTTCCGCCTGGACGTGGCCTTCATCGAAGCGCCGATCCAGCATCCGCAGATCCAGCTGACGCCCTGGATGGTGGACGAGCTGCTACTGGTCGTGGCGCCGGATCATCCCCTGGCGACGGCCGAGTGCGTCACCCTGCAGGATCTGGCGGCGGCGCGCTGGGTGCTGCGGGAGTCCGGGTCGGGCACACGGGTGACTTTCGAGCAGCAGGTACTGCCGCGCCTGGGCAGCGTCAATGCGCCCCTGGAGGTGAGCAACGCCGAGGCGATCAAGCAGCTGGTTGCGAGTGGTTTCGGCATCGCTTGCCTGTCGCAGCGTGTCGTACAGGCGGAGCTCGCACGCGGCGAGCTGGTGCAGTTGGATAATCCGCTGGGGCCGCTGCGGCGCACCTTCTTCCGTGCGCTGCACATCGACAAATACCCCACGGCGGGCCTGCGACGCTTCCTCGATTATGCSCMGSCCTCGG
>NZ_MACM02000021.1:0-97868 GCF_001675465.2 Pseudomonas sp. AU12215 | reverse complement strand
GCGCAAGCGCTTCAATTGGAAATGCCCGATTGAGGTCATGACAGAGGTAGTGGCGTTGCAGCATGATGCACCTGCTTCAATCCAGTAACCGTGTTGCACTCAGCTTCTGCAACCGCCTAGGCTCGCCATAACTGAAAACAAATTTACTTCCATACGCAGCTGGTAACACCAACAAGGTGAGCAGCGCAAGATAGCGAAGTGGCCCATTGAACAACTTTCGCAACAGCAGATAAGAGCACAATAAAAAAGCGACGCGCCCAGCCAGTGTTAGCCACGCGAACAGCTCGGAGGCCGGAAAGTATTTCATCAGCCCGCCAAGTAGCCGGGGGAACAACGTATAACTGGCCTGACTTCCGTAAGCGAAGAAAAGATCCTTGCCAAACTCTTCGGGATAGAGCGCAAGCAAACCTTGACCGAGGTAGAACACTGCATCATGCCGAATACCCGCATAGGGCCGCAACGCCAATAACAAAGCCAACGCCAACAACGCCATGATCAGCTTGTTCAGGCAGGTATTTCCGGCTTTGAAATGATTACCCCAACCTTCAAACGACATAATGGCGAGCCAGCATCAAATTACGAGATTCAGCAACAGATAAAAAGAAACCCCGGAAACCGGGGTTTCTTCTCACACCAAGCTATTAGCCGCGGCAGGAACCCGGCAGGTACTTGGCAGGGATCGGGCTGGTTGCGCCCGGCTTGCAGACCCACTTGAATACGGTTTTGCCCACATCGCTGTTGGCGATAGCAGTGGTATCGTTGGCGTACGGAATCAGCTCCAGAGTTTTGGACCGAACCTCGGTCGGCAGGTCACTCGCAGTGGAGGTAGTTACAGTGATCTTGCCAGCGCTGTCGGTAGCAACGGTAGATACGTACTTGGTGGTAGCTGCGGTGGACTCACAACCCCAAGCGCCAGCCGACGGCAGAGCAGAACCGTTCGCAGTCTGGATGGTTTCGGTGATGCTAGTACGGCATTGCGACGCAGCCAGAACAACCTCGGAAACTTTCGCACGCACAGTGTAATCCTGATAGGCCGGCAGAGCGACTGCGGCCAGGATGCCGATGATCGCAACAACGATCATCAGTTCGATCAGAGTGAAGCCTTTTTGAGCTTTCATAATTCTCTCCAGGGTTTTAGATTCGGTCCGGGGACCTAAGCCCTGAGAAAGCAGGTTCCGTGCCAAATCTTCCACTCCAGAAAACACGGCCCGACGGGGATGCTTCAGATATCGATCAGCGAAATTACGCAAGAAGTGACGTTTTTTGGCATAAGCGGTTGTGTGATTTGGCACCTTTTCACATCTGCGTTATAAGGCTTTCAATTCCTTATTCGGCCACCGTCCCATGAACGATCAAGTCGTCCTGTCCGGCCTCGCTCGCCAACTCGTGCAGTCTCAGTTACTTGATGAGAGAAGCGCACAGCAGGCACAACTGCAGGCTCAACGTAACAAACTGCCCCTGGTGACGTATCTGGTGCAGAACAAGCTGGTGAAGAGCCGCCCGTTGACGGAGCTGGCAGCGGAACAATTTGGTGTTGCCTTCTGCGATCTGGGCAGCCTGGATCGTGAAAGTTTCCCCAAGGAACTGGTCAGCGAAAAACTGGTACGCCAGCATCGCGTGCTTCCTCTATGGAAGCGCGGCAACAAGTTGTTCGTAGGCGTATCGGACCCTACCAACCACCAGGCCATTACCGACGTACAGTTCAGCACTGGTCTGACAACCGAGGCGATTCTCGTCGAGGATGACAAGCTTGGCGAAGCCATTGAAAAGTTATTCGAAAGCGCCACTGGCGGCCTGGACGATCTGGGTGATGTCGATCTGGATGCCCTGGATATTGAAAGCGGCAACTCGGAGCAAAGTGACGACTCAATCGGTGGCGACGCCGATGACGCCCCCGTCGTCCGCTTCGTCAACAAGATGCTGCTCGACGCCATCAAGAGCGGCTCGTCCGACCTCCACTTCGAACCCTACGAAAAGATTTACCGCGTTCGCTTCCGTACCGACGGTATGTTGCATGAAACGGCCAAGCCTCCTATCCAGTTGGCCAGCCGCATTTCCGCACGCCTGAAGGTCATGGCCGGCCTGGACATCTCCGAACGCCGCAAACCCCAGGACGGCCGGATCAAGATGCGCGTATCCAAGACCAAGTCCATCGACTTCCGTGTCAACACCCTGCCCACTCTATGGGGCGAGAAGATCGTGATGCGGATTCTCGACTCCTCCAGTGCGCAGATGGGGATCGATGCACTGGGCTACGAGGAAGCGCAGAAGCAGCTTTACCTGAATGCCCTCAAGCAGCCCCAAGGCATGATCCTGGTGACTGGCCCTACCGGTTCAGGAAAGACGGTATCGCTCTACACTGGCCTGAACATCCTCAACACCCCGGATATCAACATCTCCACCGCCGAAGACCCGGTCGAGATTAACCTCGAAGGCATCAATCAGGTCAACGTCAATCCCAAGCAGGGAATGGACTTCGCCCAGGCACTGCGCGCCTTCCTGCGCCAGGACCCGGACGTGATCATGGTCGGCGAGATCCGTGACCTGGAGACCGCCGAGATCGCCATCAAGGCAGCACAGACCGGCCACATGGTAATGTCCACCCTGCACACCAACAGCGCCGCCGAGACGCTGACCCGCCTGCTGAACATGGGCGTAGCATCATTCAACCTGGCAACGTCCACCAACCTTATCATCGCCCAGCGCCTGGCACGCAAGCTCTGCCCGCACTGCAAGAAGGAACACGATGTTCCCAATGAAGCACTCCTGCATGAAGGCTTCCCGGCGGACAAAATCGGCACCTTCAAACTATACGCCCCAGTCGGGTGCGACAATTGCAAGGATGGATACAAAGGACGTTTGGGTATTTATGAAGTGGTTAAAATCACGCCCGCCCTGCAGCGCATTATCATGGAAGAAGGCAACTCCATTCAGATCGCCGAGCAAGCCCGCAAAGAAGGCTTCAACGATCTGCGCACCTCGGGCCTGCTGAAAGCCATGCAAGGCATCACCAGCCTCGAGGAAGTCAACCGCGTGACCAAGGATTAATCCATGGCGGAAAAAGCATTGAAGACCAGTGTCTTTACCTGGGAGGGCACTGATCGCAAGGGCGGGAAAGTCAAAGGGGAGCTTTCCGGGGTCAATACAGCCTTGATCAAGGCTCAACTGCGCAAGCAGGGTATCAACCCGACCAAGGTGCGCAAGAAGGGTATCTCGCTGCTGGGCCGCGGCAAGAAGATCAAGCCGATGGACATCGCCCTGTTCACCCGTCAGTTGGCAACCATGATGGGCTCTGGCGTCCCGCTGCTGCAGTCTTTCGACATTATTGCCGAAGGCTTCGACAACCCGAACATGCGCAAGCTCGTTGACGAGATCAAGCAGGAAGTCGCCGCCGGTAATAGCCTGGCCAATTCCCTGCGCAAGAAGCCACTGTATTTCGACGATCTGTATTGCAACCTCGTTGATGCGGGCGAGCAATCCGGTGCGCTGGAAACCCTGCTGGATCGGGTCGCCACCTACAAGGAAAAGACCGAATCGCTCAAGGCGAAGATCAAGAAGGCGATGACCTACCCCATCGCGGTCGTTGTCGTCGCCATCATTGTTTCCGCCATCCTGCTGATCAAGGTAGTGCCGCAATTCCAATCGGTATTCGCCAACTTTGGTGCAGAGTTGCCAGCATTCACCCGCATGGTCATTTCCATTTCGGAAGTCCTGCAGGAATGGTGGTTCATTGTCCTGATCGCCTTGTTCGCAACGGCATTTGCACTAAAAGCCGCGCATCAACGATCCGAGAAGTTCAGAGACTCAGTGGATCGCACCATACTGAAGGTCCCGGTTGTCGGCGATATCATCTATAAGTCCGCCGTTGCGCGTTACGCTCGTACGCTTTCCACCACATTTGCCGCTGGTGTTCCGCTGGTGGAGGCTCTGGATTCAGTATCCGGCGCAACAGGCAACGTGGTATTCCGCAATGCGGTGGGCAAGATCAAGCAAGACGTCTCCTCCGGCACACAACTGAACTTCTCCATGCGCACCACCGGTGTCTTCCCGAGTATGGCCATCCAGATGGCCGCAATCGGTGAAGAGTCGGGCTCGCTAGACGCCATGCTCGACAAAGTCGCCAGCTATTACGAAGAAGAGGTCGACAACGCCGTCGACAACCTGACCACCCTGATGGAGCCCATGATCATGGCCGTTCTGGGTGTACTGGTCGGCGGCCTGATCATTGCCATGTACCTGCCAATCTTCCAACTGGGCAACGTAGTCTAAGCATGCAAGTGATCGACTTCCTGGCCAGCACCCCGCTGGCCTTTGTTTTATGCGTCACCCTCCTCGGCCTGCTGGTCGGCAGCTTCCTCAACGTGGTGATCCATCGCCTGCCGCGGATGATGGAACTGGACTGGCAGCAGCAGGCGCGTGAAACCCTGGGCCTGCCGGAAGGCGAGAAACGGCCGACCTACAACCTGATCCTGCCGAACTCCCAGTGCCCGCACTGCGCCCACGAGATCAAGCCCTGGGAGAACATCCCGGTGGTCAGCTGGCTGGCGCTGGGCGGCAAGTGTTCGTCGTGCAAGGCGCCGATCAGCAAGCGCTATCCGCTGGTCGAACTGGCCTGCGGCACGCTATCGGCCTTCATTGCCTGGCACTACGGCTTCGGCTGGCAGGCCGGGGCGATGCTGCTGCTGACCTGGGGCCTGCTGGCGATGAGCATGATCGATGTCGATCACCAGCTGCTGCCGGACGCCCTGGTGCTGCCGCTGCTCTGGCTGGGGCTGATCGTCAATCACTTCGGGCTGTTCACCAACCTGGGCGACGCGCTCTGGGGCGCGGTGTTCGGCTACCTGAGCCTGTGGTCGGTTTACTGGCTGTTCAAGCTGATCACCGGCAAGGAAGGCATGGGCTACGGCGATTTCAAGCTGCTGGCCATGCTCGGTGCCTGGGGTGGCTGGCAGGTGCTGCCGCTGACCATCCTGCTGTCGTCGCTGGTGGGCGCGGTGCTGGGTGTGATCATGCTGCGCCTGCGCAACGCCGAAACCAGTACGCCCATCCCCTTCGGGCCCTATCTGGCCATTGCCGGCTGGATTGCGCTGCTCTGGGGTGATCAAATAACCGCGACCTATCTGCAGTTCGCCGGTTTCCGCTAGCCTTCTCCCGCGCCGAGTCTCGTCGGCGCATCTGGACGGCCACCGGGCCGGCTGAAAGGAGAACGATGAAACCCTGGATCCTGGGCCTCACCGGCGGTATTGGCAGCGGCAAGAGTGCCGCCGCCGAACACTTCGCCTCGCTGGGCATACACATGGTCGACGCCGACCACGCCGCTCGCTGGGTAGTTGAGCCCGGCCGGCCTGCCCTGGCGCAGATCGTCGAGCGCTTTGGCGACGCCATGCTGCTGCCGGACGGCCAGCTCAACCGCGCCGCATTGCGCGAGCGCATCTTCAAGGCCGAAGACGAACGTCGTTGGCTGGAGCAGTTGCTGCATCCGCTGATCGGCAAGGAAATCGTCAGCAACCTGGCGCAGGCGCAATCACCCTACGCCATCCTGGTCTCGCCGCTGCTGGTGGAGTCCGGGCAATACCGCATGGCCCAGCGCGTGCTGGTGGTGGACACCCCGGAACACCTGCAACTGGAACGCACCATGCGCCGCGACCGGGTGTCCGAAGAACAGGTTCGCGCGATTCTCAAGGCCCAGGCCTTGCGCGACGACCGACTCAAGCACGCGGACGACGTACTGCTCAACGATGGCGACCTCGGTCACCTGCACCAGCAGGTCGAGCGTCTGCATCAGTTCTATCTAGGCCTGCGTGGAGGACAACCATGAGCCAACCCCTGACCGTGGAATGCCCCACCTGTGGCGCCCCCGTGGAGTGGAGCGCCAAGAACGAATACCGCCCCTTCTGCTCGCACCGTTGCAAGCTGATCGACCTCGGTGCCTGGGCGGCGGAAGAGCACGCTATCCCCGGCGACAACCTCGAGGATGAACTGTTTTCCGGCGACCTGGACAAACCGCCACGCGGTCATTGAGCCGTAACGGAAAAGCCGCCCTGAAGGGCGGCTTTTTTGCGTCTACTGGTGACATCGACCTACAGAAAAGCCAGAGCGCTGCACGTTCAAGGCCGCATGAAAGCGTAGTCCCGTTCCTCATCCAGGTTGTCGGCGAGGAAATGCAGCTCGTGGCCCAGGTCATCCTGCGTGCGGACCTGCGCGTTGGCCTGCACCACCGCGCTGAGCAGCGCGCGCACAACCAGTTGCGGGTCCTGCCCGGCCGCCTCGGCTTCGATCAGCAGTTCGTGGAGGCGCTGCTCGGCCCAGCTGTGAATGCTCATCGGCAATCTCCTTGCGAAGGGGGGCCAAGCTTCCCTGATCGTAGGAGGTTTCCGAACTGACCTGGATCAAACCGCGAGGGCAATGTGCCTCGCAGATGGCCCGACATCAGCGTGATTCATCGTCATCCTTCCACGGCGCCTGCAGGTAGCGCGTGCGGTTGAAGGTCTCCAGCCAGTCCGGGTAGAAGACCACCAGCCCGGTGACGATGGTGCCGTTGATGAAGGCTTCGGGAAACATGATCAGCCAGAGGTAGCCGATGAAGTCCTCGATCCATGGCGGCATCGGGAACAACCCGTCCATCCACAACAGGCCCAGCCCCAGCAGCAGGCTGCAGAGCGCCGCCAGCGCCGCCGGGAAGAACCCTGAGCAGAAGATGTAGACGAACAGGTTTCGCGGCTGGCGGCGCTCGACGAAGATCGCCGCCAGCTCGGTGATGACCACCGGGATCAGCACCAGCAGGATGCCGTTGACGCCAATGGCCGCCCAGTCCTGGCGGCCGATGGCGCACAGCCCCAGCTGCGCCACCAGGCCGACGATGATTGCCAGCGGCCAGTCCAGCAGCAGGGTCACGGCGGTCATGCCGATGAAGTGGAAGGACACGCCGGAAGCGAAGTCGCGCCGCACCAGCCAGAGCAGGAACAACCCGAGCATGGTGCCGAACACCAGATGCTGGCGGCGGAAGTCACTGACCAGTTCCAGCCACGGCGCGCGCCAGATGGCCCAGGCGACGATGGGCAGGTAGATCGCCCAGCCGATCTCCAGGGTTTCCGCCGACAGCAGCTGTGCGGCGATCACGGTGTGCTTCGCTCCAGCGCCTGACGCAACGCTTCAGCTGAATCGAGCTGATGAGTTGAGACGACCTCGCCCTGTTCGAGTTGCAGCCAGGTCAGCGCATCGGCCTGGGCCGGGAAGCGGTTGGCCACGCGCGGCTCGCGGTCGAGCAACACGCGGTAGGAGCAGTCGTGCATGGCGGGGATGGCGAACAGCTTCGAGATAGCCGCCGGCATACGACTGATGTCCGCAACGAAGGCTGCATGGCGCGCTTCGAGATAGCCTGCCGGCCGCCCGGCCAGCGCCGCTTTCACCAGCTTCGAGCCCGCCATGTCGTGGGCGACCAACAGGACCTTCAGGTCAGTTGTCGCCGTGTAGGGTCTGTCGAACTGATCCAGTAGCGTCCAACCGATGGCCGGCGAGTCCTGCGCCACCGCCACGCTCGCCAGCACCATCAACAGCATCCCGCCCAGCACTCGTCTCACGCATCCCCCTCGTCCGGAACCGCCAATCATTGGCAACAGTCTACACCGCCATCGGCGCCCGCCTGCGGTTGCCAGCAACTATGCTTGAGTCATGAACGAGTCTGACTATCTGCGCCTGCTGACGCGCCAGGCGGAACAAGCCAACGACTTTCTCTCCAACTCCCGCAAGTGGGAACGGGAGTGCTGGGCCTGCCAGCGGCTGCTGCAGGCGCTGAAGGTGCCGTATCGCCAGGAAGACTTCATCGCCCCCACGCAGCAGCCGCCGGACGTGCTGTTTCGCGACGCCAGCTTCGAGGTGTTCTTCGTTCTCGACCAGGGCCGCCGGCTCAACGAGGAATGAAAGGAGGAGCTGCTGCGCCGGCGCATGGCCCAGAGCCTCAACCAACTGATCCGCCGCGAGCAGCGACCGCGGCGGATTCCCTGTGCGGAATTGCAGGCGCGCCTGGCGCCGACGCTGCGCAAGAAGGCGCACAATTACACCGAACGCGGCATCGACCCGCGCGAGTTGGACCTGCTCGCCTTTGTCAGCCTCAAGCGCGAGACCCCCGATTTCAACACGCCCTTTCCGCCGCCGACCGAGTACCTGCGCCAGGGTTGGCGCTCGCTGTCGGTAGTTGGCCCGACCTTCGCCCGGGTGCTCTTCGCCCACAGTGACGCGCCGGACTTCCTGCGCGGCAGCCTGGGTCGCAGCATCCTTTTCGACATGGGCGTCGGCCTGTAAATAGGCGCCGACGCAATGCTGCATTGATCGGCGGCGCATTGAGGGGCCGCCCAAGCCCTACTAGAATGCTCGACATTATAAACGGAGGCCGCCCATGCCCAGTCGCCTGAGCCCCGAAGACCAGCAGAAGGTCGATCAGTACCTCAGCT
The DNA here is from genome assembly GCF_001675465.2 of Pseudomonas sp. AU12215. Taxonomy (NCBI): domain Bacteria; kingdom Pseudomonadati; phylum Pseudomonadota; class Gammaproteobacteria; order Pseudomonadales; family Pseudomonadaceae; genus Pseudomonas; species Pseudomonas sp. AU12215. The sequence goes on along the minus strand of NZ_MACM02000021.1, from coordinate 89,418 downwards.
CCCCCGTCCACCAGGTCCAGCGTGCGCCCTTCAAGCCCTGGCTGATGATGGGGGGATTGCTCGCGGTGGTCATCGCCCTGGGTTTGCTGAGCCGCCTCCTGGCCTACCTTGCGTGAGCGCCGTGCCGCCACGGGCCGATACAGGATTCCTTAAGCTATGAGAATGCACCATGTCCCATCGTATCGTGATCGTCGGCGGCGGCGCCGGCGGGCTGGAGCTCGCGACCCGTCTCGGCCGCACCCTGGGTAAAAAGGGCAAGGCGCGCATTACGCTCGTCGACGCCAACCTCACCCACATCTGGAAACCCCTGCTGCATGAAGTCGCCGCCGGCTCGCTCAACTCTTCCGAGGATGAGCTGAACTACGTCGCCCAGGCGAAATGGAACCACTTCGAATTCCAGCTCGGCCGCCTCGACGGCCTGGACCGCGCGAGCAAACGCATCCAGCTCGCCGCCACGCTCGATGAGCAGGGCGAAGAACTGGTGCCTGCGCGCAGTCTGGACTACGACACGCTGGTCCTGTCCATCGGCAGCACCACCAACGACTTCGGTACCGCCGGAGCCGCGGAGCACTGCATCTTCCTGGACACCCGCGAGCAGGCCGAGCGCTTCCACAAGCTGCTGCTGACCCATTACCTGCGCGCCCACGCCGGGCAGGACAAGGACGATCAGATCAGCGTCGCCATCGTCGGCGCCGGTGCCACGGGGGTCGAGCTGTCGGCGGAACTGCACCACGCCGCGCAGGAGCTGGCGGCCTACGGCCTGACCGGCATCCAGCCGCAGAACATGCGCATCACCCTGATCGAGGCCGGCCCGCGCGTGCTGCCGGCGCTGCCCGAGCGCATCAGCCAGCCAGTCCACCAGACACTGGAGAAACTCGGCGTACGTGTGGCTACTGGTTCGGCTGTACAGGAAGTGACAGCCGAGGGTCTGCGCACTTCGGCTGGCGAGTTCATCCCCGCAAGCCTGAAGGTCTGGGCAGCGGGCATCCGCGCGCCGAGCCTACTCAAGGACATCGACGGGCTGGAGACCAACCGCATCAATCAATTGGTGGTCCGCTCGACCCTGCAAACTACTCGCGACGACAACATCTTCGCCTTCGGTGACTGCGCCGCCTGCCCGATGGGCGACGGTAGCGAACGTACCGTGCCGCCGCGCGCCCAGGCCGCACACCAGCAGGCTTCGCTGCTGGCCAAGGCGCTGGTCGCGAAGCTGGATGGCAAACCGCTGCCGGAGTACCGCTACACCGATTACGGCTCCCTGATCTCGCTGTCGCGTTTCAGCGCGGTGGGCAATCTGATGGGTAACCTGATGGGCAGCGTGAAGCTCGAGGGCTGGCTGGCGCGGATGTTCTACGTGTCGCTCTACCGCATGCACCAGATGGCGCTGTACGGGCCGTTCCGCACCGCGCTGCTGATGATCGAGGACCGCATCGGGCGCAGCACGGAGCCGAGGTTGAAGCTGCATTGAGGTTGGAGAGAATCGGCGGATAACGGCTTCGCCGTTATTCGCCCTACGCAGGACCTCCGATGGAGAGGCAAACGTAGGGCGAATAACGCGCAGCGTTATCCGCCATCTAAATCAAACCTGGCATCAGCGATGAATCGCCTACTCATACGCACATGAAAAAGCCGCCCCGAGGGGCGGCTTTTTCGTTGCAGCAGAGCAGCCTTACAGCGCCGCCAGCATCGACTGGGCCGGGATGGCCTGGAAGTCGATGGACATCATCAGGCTCAGCACGCTGATCGCAATGATGGAGAAGGCGAACAGCTGGCGGGCCCAGCGGCGGTCGTCTTCGGCGCTGAAGCCTTTCACCGCGATGAACAGCCACCAGGCGCTGACGGCCAGCGCCACCACCAGGTATCCGTAGCCGGCGAAGCCGGTCACGGTCAGCAGCAGGGTCGCAAGACCAAAGGCCAGCACGTAGTAGAGGATCTGCTTCTTGGTCGCTTCGATGCCCCGCTCCACCGGCAGCACGGGAATCCCGGCGGCGCGGTAGTCGTTGAGGCGGAAGATCGCGATGGCGTAGCTGTGCGGCATCTGCCAGAGGCAGAAGATCAGCAGCAGCACCGCCGCGCCCATGTCGAAGTGTCCACTGGCAGCGCAGTAGCCCACCACCGGCGGCATGGCTCCGGAGAGACTGCCGACCAGCGTGCCGTAGACCGAGCTGCGCTTGAGCCAGAGGCTGTAGAGCACGACGTAGACGAAGAAGCCGAACGCGGCGAGCAGGGTCGCCTGCACGTTGGTTTTCCACGCCAGCAGGCCGAAGCCCGCCGCGCCGAGCACCACACCGTGGGCCAGGGCGGCCTTCAGCGAGATCTGCCCGGTCACGGTGACACGGCTACGGGTACGCTCCATGAAGCGATCGATGTCGCGGTCGATGCAGTTGTTGAACACACAACCGCTGGCAACGACCAGGGACAGGCCGATCACGGTAGCCAGCAGCAGCATCGGGTCAACGCTGCCGCGTGCGGCGAGGAAGTATCCCCCCGCCACCGCGATCAGGTTGCCGAAGATGATGCCCGGCTTGGCGACCAGGAGATAACGCTTGAGTTTCACGGCATCGGCCCTCAGGGCATCGGCATCATCAGGCTGTCTGCGGTGTAGATGATCCACAGCGACAGGCCGACCACCAGCAGGATGATGATGGCGGTGAAGATGAATGCCATCACGTTCCAGCGGCCTTCGGAGCTGAAGTTCATGTGCAGGAAGCAGATCAGGTGCACGACGACCTGGACCAGGCCCAGGATCACCATGGTCAGCAGGGTGGCGTGACGCGAGAAGCCGCCGTCGATGACCATGTAGAACGGGATCGCGGTCAGGTTCACCGAGAGGACGAAGCCGATGGCGTAGGAACCCAGGCTGCCGTGACCGGCGCCGTGGTTGTCGTGGCCGGCACCGTGGGAGTCATGATGATGTGCAGCAGCGGTCATTACAGAGCCCCCATCAGGTAGACGACGGTGAAGACGCAGATCCAGACGATGTCCAGGAAGTGCCAGAACAGGCTCAGGCACATCATGCGGGTGTTGTTCTGCGCGGTCAGGCCACGGGTGCCAATCTGCGCCATCAGCACCAGCATCCACAGCAGGCCTGCGGACACGTGCAGGCCGTGCATGCCGACCAGGGTGAAGAAGGACGACAGGAAGGCGCTGCGGCTCGGGCCGAAGCCTTCGACGATCAGGTGATGGAACTCGTTGAGTTCCATGCCGATGAACGCGGCGCCGCACAGGAAGGTCACGCCCAGCCAGGCGATGGCCTTGCCCTTGGCACCCTTGTGCGCAGCCAGCATGGCCAGGCCGTAGGTGCAGGAGGAGATCAGCAGGATCGCGGTTTCGACGGCCACGTAGGGCAGTTCGAAGATGTCCTTGCCGCTCGGGCCGCCGGCCGTGTGGTTGACCAGCACGGCATAGGTGGCGAAGACGCTCGCGAACAGGATGCAGTCGGTCATCAGGTACAGCCAGAAGCCGAAGACCGTCATGCCGCCGCTGTCGTGGGCGTGGGCGTGGTCATGGTCGTGCGCCGCTTCGTGCGTATCGACCAGGTGTTGATTCAGTACTGCCGTAGACATCGCTTATACCTGCGCAGTGGCGAGTTTCTGGAAGTTGGCGTTTTCGATGCGCTCGATCTCATCGGGCTGGACGTAGTAGTCCAGGTCGGTGACATAGCTGCGCACGATAACCGAGGCGATCATGCCGACGAAGCCAACACCCACCAGCCACCAGATGTGCCAGATGGCGGCGAAGCCGAAGATGAAGGCGAACAGCGCGATGGAGAAACCAGCGGCGGTGTTCTTCGGCATATGGATCGGTGCATAGGCCGGCAGCTTGCGGTACGCGGTACCGGTCTGCTTCATCTCGTGGAACGCGTCGATGTCGTTGACCTTCGGCAGTTCGGCGAAGTTGTAGTACGGCGGCGGCGAGGAAGTGGACCATTCCAGGGTACGGCCACCCCACGGGTCGCCGGTCAGGTCGGCCAGTTGCTTGCGGTTCTTGATCGAGACCAGCAGCTGGATCAGCTGGCAGACGATACCGAAGAAGATCAGCACGGCGCCGAAGAAGGCCACCACCAGGTACGGCTTCCACATCGGGTTGTCGTAGTGGTTCAGGCGACGGGTCATGCCCATGAAGCCGAGGATGTACAGCGGCATGAAGGCCATGTAGAAGCCGACCAGCCAGCACCAGAAGGAACGCTTGCCCCACTTCTCGTCCAGCTTGAAGCCGAAGGCTTTCGGGAACCAGAAGACGAAGCCGGCCAGGTAGCCGAACACCGCACCACCGATGATGGTGTTGTGGAAGTGAGCGATCAGGAACAGGCTGTTGTGCAGCAGGTAGTCAGCGCCCGGGATGGCCAGCAGAACGCCGGTCATGCCACCGATGGTGAAGGTGACGATGAAACCCAGGGTCCACAGGATCGGGGTGTCGAAGCGCAGGCGGCCACGGTAGATGGTGAACAGCCAGTTGAACAGCTTCACCCCGGTCGGGATGGAGATCAGCATGGTCGCCACGCCGAAGAAGCCGTTGACGTCGCCGCCCGAACCCATGGTGAAGAAGTGGTGCAGCCACACGGTGAAGCCGAGGAAGGTGATCGCAGCGCTCGCCCACACCATCGAGGTGTAGCCGAACATGCGCTTGCCGGCGAAGGTCGCGGTGACTTCGGAGAAGATACCGAAAGCCGGCAGGATCAGGATGTACACCTCAGGATGGCCCCAGGCCCAGAAGAGGTTGATGTACATCATGGCGTTGCCGCCCAGCTCGTTGGTGAAGAAGTGCATGTCGAAGTAACGGTCCAGCGACAGCAGGCCCAGGGCCGCGGTCAGGATCGGGAACGACGCAACGATCAGGATGTTGGCGAAGGTGCAGGTCCAGGTGAAGATCGGCATCTGCATCAGCTTCATGCCGGGGGTGCGCATCTTGAACACGGTCACCAGGAAGTTGATACCCGTGAGCAAGGTACCCATACCCGATATCTGCAGAGCCCAGATGTAGTAGTCCACACCCACGCCCGGGCTGTAGGCCAGCTCGGACAGCGGCGGGTAGGCGACCCAGCCGGTGCGGGCGAACTCGCCCAGGCCCAGGGAGACGTTCACCAGCATGGCGCTGACGACCAGTAGCCAGAAGCTCAGGGAGTTCAGGAAGGGGAACGCCACGTCGCGCGCGCCGATCTGCAGCGGCACGGCCAGGTTCATCAGACCAGTCATGAAGGGCATGGCCATGAAGATGATCATGATCACGCCGTGAGCGGTGAAGATCTGGTCGTAGTGTTCCGGCGGCAGGTAGCCGTGGTTGGCGCCTTCAGCCAGCGCGAGCTGGCCGCGCATCATGATGGCGTCGGCAAAGCCGCGCAGCAGCATGACCAGGGCGACGATGATGTACATCACGCCGATTTTCTTGTGGTCGATGGACGTCAGCCATTCGGTCCACAGGTAGGTCCACTTGCGGTAGTAGGTGATCGCGCCGAACACACCGAGGCCCAACAGGGCGACGATGGCCAGCGTGATGACGATGATCGGCTCGTGATACGGCACGGCCGACAGTGTCAGTTTCCCGAACATCTGCGGTTACTCCTGGCTCGGATTCATTTGCATGCCAGGCATGCCTTGCATGTTGCTCATGTCGTGGCCCGCCATGGCGGCCTCGTCATGCGCTGCTTCGCCGTGCTCGCCCTTCTCGGCCTGTTCTTTGGCTTCGTGGGCCTTGGCCATCGCGTGGCCGGCGTGTTCCCACTTGTTCAGCACATGGGAGAACAGCTCGGGGCTGACGGTGGCGAAGTAGGTCGCCGGGACGTTCTCGGTCGGCTTCACCAGCTCCGGGTACTGATCCAGGTTCAGGGTCTGCTGCGAGGCCTTGACCTTCGCGACCCACTCCTGGAAGCCCTGCTCGGAGGTGGAGATGGCCTTGAACTTCATGCCCGAGAAGCCGCCGCCGCTGTAGTTCGCGGAGATACCGTCGAACACGCCTTCTTCGTTGGCGATCAGGTGCAGCTTGGTCATCATTCCGGCCATGGAGTAGATCTGGCTGCCCAGCTGCGGGATGAAGAAGGAGTTCATCACCGAATCCGAGGTGATCTGGAAGTTCACCGGAGTGTCTTTCGGGAAGGCGATTTCGTTGACGGTGGCGATGCCCTGTTCCGGGTAGATGAACAGCCACTTCCAGTCCAGCGAGATGGCCTGGATGGTCACCGGCTTGACCTCGGAGTCCAGCGGACGGTACGGGTCCAGCTTGTGGGTGCTCTCCCAGGTGATCCAGCCGAGCACGGCGATGATCAGGCAGGGCACCAGCCACACCACCAGCTCGATCTTGGTCGAGTGCGACCAGTCCGGCATGTAGGTGGCCTTGGTGTTCGAAGCCCGGTATTTCCAGGCGAACCCGAGGGTCATCAGGATCACCGGCACCACCACGATCAGCATCAGCAGGGTTGCCGTGATGATCAGGGACTTCTCGTCGGCGCCAACCTGCCCTTTCGGGTCGAACAGCGCCATGTTGCAGCCACCGAGCATCAGCATCGGCAGCAGCGCAAGTCTCTTCAAAATTCCTGTGTACTGCTCTTTTTTCATCTTGCGGCCTTAGTGGATGAAAATCGCCTCACCGCCCATGAGCCTTCGCCACGCATTGCTCGACGACTCGTTACCCGCGACTTTTCCAAGCCGCCTGCCAGGGCTGTCATGGATTCACGAACGCGGCCGCAAGGATTCCAGGCAAAGGGAGGTCGCCCGGTCTTCGCGATGCGAAACCGATTTCGTCAGCTGATTCGTTCCGTGTTATTCAGCGTGTGGTGTCTGGACTGGCGGCTCGTTGAAGCGCGCGCGTCGCACACCGGATGCACGAGCGGATTGCCCGACTCGTCTTATGACAGGAGCCCACCGATGGCAGCCCCCTGTTGTTATGCCGCTGCACCACAGGGTGAACACTGGCAATGATCTGCGTCAGTGCGACTCAGCGATTTGGGGGTAGGAAATGGACGGCGGATATTACAAAGCATTTCAGAAACCCCTTTCAAGGCCCCGCCCTTTCATTTTTAACAAGATATTTTCTCACCCCATGAAACAGTCCCGACTCGAATCGTTCAGAAAACACCCAATTAACACATGAGAGAAAGGGGCTTTCCCTCCCTGCCAAGTCTCGGCTCCGGCCTCCACGAAAATACGTCGGCCCCATGAACCACGGGCGTTTCAGCCCTTCAAGAAAGACCTTCCGCGAGCCGCTAAAGCATCTGGCAAAGACCTTGCCATGACGGCGATCAAGAACCTTTTCAAAAGCTCGAAAATGGCTCCGCGCATCCTGCGACACATCGACGCATCAGGCTTTTTGCAAGGGCTAATATGCGACCAATTGTGACGATCGTTCCGAGTGCAAAGCACGAAACGATCGTCACAAAGGAGTGCGGATGAATGTTCTACGACAGGATCTGGAAGAGGCGATTGTTGCGGAAAAAGAAAAAGCCCGCAGTCTCTATGAGACTGCGGGCTTTTCTTGGCTCTTGCGAGCCTGATATGGTGGGTCGTGTAGGATTCGAACCTACGACCAATTGGTTAAAAGCCAACTGCTCTACCGACTGAGCTAACGACCCTGAATTTGGTCGGGGTAGGGGGATTCGAACTCCCGACATCTTGCTCCCAAAGCAAGCGCGCTACCGGACTGCGCTATACCCCGTTTGAAAGTTGGCTCCGCGACCTGGACTCGAACCAGGGACCCAATGATTAACAGTCATTTGCTCTACCGACTGAGCTATCGCGGAACGACGAACCTTTCAATCTCTTCCACTTCGCTTCCGGCTTCACCGGAATCCCGTATCAGAGGCGCGCCATTTTACGTATATCGAAACGTCTGTCAACACTCTGATCCAAAAAGTTTTTCTGTGCTTTGCAGGGGGCCAGGCTGATTGCTATATCTGCATGGAAAAACTCGAGTGATCCACCGCGAGTGTAAACGGAACGATCACGCACAGGATGGCCATGAGCAACAAGGACACCCCACCGCCCTCCCCCATCGCCAGCCGGGTGATCCAGCCCCGCTTCGGCGAGTTGGTGCAGGCTTGCCGCCAGTTGGCGATGAATCACCTTGCCGAGCTCCTGGGCAATGTCTTCGCCCAGGTGGACGACGCGCTCTTCGAATGCGCCGAGAAAGCCGAGAACAACCAGGTCCAGGCCCTGTTCTTCGACGCCATGCGCGAAGTCCGCCGCGAGCGGCCGAACCTCGAGCGCTTCTACCACCAGCGCATCGCCCAGGGCCTGAGCGACTTCCTCGAAGGCAAACTGCCTCTCACGGAGCCGCTTGAAGAGCTGGACATGGACCAGCTGACCCTGGTCGGCAACGACGAATATGAAGAAACGCTGCTGGTGACCAACATGGTCAACCAGGTGCGCGCGCACTGTGCACAGCAGCTGTTCGCGCTGGATCAGCGCCTGGCACTGCTCAACAACGGCAGCAAGCTGGGCGAGGACCGTAATCCCTTCGGCCCGCAGGCCATTGCCCAGGCGTTCCGCGACACCCTGGCGCGCAGTGTCTTCCCGCTGCGGATCAAGACCATCCTTTATGTGCTGTTCGACCAACAGGTCATGCAGCATCTGCAACCTATATATGAACAGCTGAACAAGCGCCTGGCCGACGGCGGGGTCCTGCCCAACCTGAAATACCGCCCGCAAGGCCAGCGCCCGGCGTCCTCCCACACACCACGCCCGGCGAAGATTGCGGAGAAAAGCACCACGATGCCGGACGACGGGGCACCAGTGCTGCCGCCCTACAGCGCCAGTGACCTGCCGGACATGCCACCCGGCGACCGCAATGCCCTGTTCGGGGGCCTCGCCGTGCTGCTCGCCGAACGCCGTCGGCGCGGCGACAAGGCCACGTTGTTCGGCAACACCCAGAGTATCGTCAGCTTCGGCCCCACCACCGCCACGACGACCTATAGCGCCAATGAGCTGCTGGAAGCATTGAACCGCCTGCAGCGCGAATCGGCCCACGAGCTGGCCCAGCGCCTGCGCCAGCCGCAACCGGTCGATGCCTTGAAAGCCGATCTGCAGCGCCACCTGGAAGCCGGTAGCGCGCAGCCGAACAATACCCGGCTGACCGACCAGGAAGCCGATGTCATCGACCTGGTGGGCATGGTCTTCGATTTCATCCTCGATGACGAGAACTTGCCCGACAGTTGCAAGACCACCCTCTCCCACCTGCATACCCCACTCCTCAAGGTGGCTCTGCTGGATAAGCAGTTGTTCACCCAGCATCACCATCCCGCCCGCAAGCTGCTCAACGCCATGGCCCAGGCCGGCGTGCTCTATGGCGGCGAGGGCGAGGAGCGCGCTCTGCTGGCGAAGATGCACTGGGTGGTCGAGCGAGTGATCCAGGACTTCGTCGGCGACCTGTCGCTGTTCGACACCCTGCTGGGCGACTTCAACGAGTACGTCACCAACCTGCGGCAGAAAGTCGAGTTGCGCGAGCGCCGCGCCATGGAGGCCGCCCGTGGCCGCGACCGCCTGCTGGCCGCGCGGGAACAGGCGCTGGAGGCCATCGCCAAGGTGACCTGCGAACGAGAACTGCCGGAGCTGGTGCGTAATTTCCTCGAGCTGAGCTGGTGCGATGCTCTCACCTTCATCGTGCTACGCAGCGGCGAGCACAGCGAGGAATGGAAGCGCGCCTGCGAAGTCGGAGAGCAACTGGCTTGGAGCGTCACGCCGCTGGACGCCGCAGGCCGCGACCACCTGCAGGCAATCCGCCTGGCCCTGCTCGAAGACTTGCGCAAGGGCCTGGAGGTGCTGGGCGGTTATCACGAGGACGGCATCCGCCGGCTGCTGCAGGACCTGGTCGCCTGCCAGCACGCGATCCAGGCGCAGAAGCCTCAGATCGCCGCGCAGCTCAAGCAGGAGCTGCCGGAGAGTCCGCTGAGCGTCATGCTCGGCGCCGAGGGCCATACCCTGGCCAAACCCAACGGCGAGGCACTGTCCGAGCGCGTGCGGGTCTTGATGAAGGAGCTCAGCCACCTGGAGTTCGGCACCTGGTTCGAGTTCAGCGACACCACTCCGGCATGCCGGCTCAAGCTTTCCTGGTTCAGCCCGACCACGCGCAACTACATGTTCGTCGACCACACTGGGCAGCGGGTGGCGGTCAAACCGATAGTGCAGTTGGCCCAGGAAATGGAAGCGGGCAAGGTCCGCCTGGTACCGACGGAACAGTCCGCCCCGCTGATGGATCGCGCGCTGAGCGCGATCTACCGGGTCCTGCAACGCTTTACTTCCGGGCGTGGCCCGGCACAGACCTGAGGAGCAGTCGATGGGAGAACGTCGCCAGCACAGCCGGCAGCAGACTGGGCTGACCGTGGAAGTCTTCGACCGCCACTCCGGGCGCAGCCTGGGCCGCCTTGCCGACCTGTCCGCGGAGGGTTTCATGCTCTGCGGCGTGGAGGTTCCCGAAGCCGATTCAGTCTGGGACTGCCGGCTCGTGCCGGCACCGCCGCTGGACGAAATCGGCGAGATCCACCTGGGCGCGGATTGTCTGTGGAGCCGCACCGGCGCCGATGGTCAGCTGGGCTGGGCAGGCTTCCACATCATTGATATCGCCGAGGATCAGGCCGAACTGATCGAGCAACTGCTGGTCATGCTCGGTGGCACCCGCGAGACCGGCTGATCGACGATCCCCCTCAGGAACATGCCAGGCGCCCCGCCTCTCCTGCAAGATCAAGGCCCCTCACCCTAACCCTCTCCCGCAAGCGGGAGAGGGGACCGCTCTGAGCAGGATGAAACAACGGCATCAGCCGGCACCATCGGCCCTCTCTCCGAGGGAGAGGGCCGGGGCGAGAGGGAACGGCTCCATCCGGAAGCAGACTGTTGCGCCTATAGCTGCGCAGCCTGAGGTTTGCGAGCAAGCGAGCGTCAACAAGCCCCATAGAAAAGCCCGCCGATTGGCGGGCTTTTTCGTGGAGCAGGGATCAGGAGAAGACGATCTCGTCGTTCTCGACCTTGGCGTGGATCTTCGCGCCGGGGTTGAACTTGCCGACCAGGATCAGTTGCGCCAGCGGGTTCTCGATCCAGCGCTGGATCGCGCGCTTGAGCGGCCGCGCGCCATACACCGGGTCGAAGCCGACGGCGATCAGCTTGTCCATCGCCGCATCGCTCAGCTCCAGGCTCAGTTCGCGCTCAGCCAGGCGCTTGCGCAGGCGGCCCATCTGGATCTGGGCGATGCCGGCGATCTGCTCGCGGGCCAGCGGTTCGAAGACCACCACTTCGTCGATCCGGTTGATGAATTCCGGACGGAAGTGTGAATTCACCGCATCCATGACCGCCGCGTGCTGGGCTTCACGGTCGCCGACCAGTTCCTGGATCTGCGCCGAGCCGAGGTTGGAGGTCATCACCACCACGGTGTTGCGGAAGTCCACCGTACGGCCGTGGCTGTCGGTCAGGCGACCGTCTTCCAATACCTGCAGCAGCACGTTGAAAACGTCCGGATGGGCCTTCTCGACTTCGTCGAGCAGCACCACGGAGTACGGCTTGCGGCGCACGGCCTCGGTCAGGTAGCCACCCTCTTCATAGCCGACGTATCCCGGAGGCGCGCCGATCAGGCGAGCCACGGAGTGTTTCTCCATGAACTCGGACATGTCGATGCGCACCAGCGCTTCCTCGGTATCGAAGAGGAATTCGGCCAGGGCCTTGCACAGCTCTGTCTTGCCCACCCCGGTCGGGCCGAGGAAGAGGAACGAGCCGCTGGGACGATTCGGGTCCGCGAGCCCTGCACGGGAGCGGCGCACGGCGTTGGAAACAGCCACCACCGCCTCGTTCTGGCCAATGACGCGCTTGTGCAGCTCGTCTTCCATGCGCAGCAGCTTCTCGCGCTCGCCTTCGAGCATCTTGGAGACCGGGATGCCGGTCCACTTGGCGACGACTTCGGCGATTTCCTCGTCGGTCACCTTGTTGCGCAGCAACTGCTTCTCGGTCTGGCCGTGCTGGTCGACCATCTGCAGGCTGCGCTCCAGGTCCGGGATGGTCTGGTACTGGATGCGCGCCATGGTTTCCAGGTCGCCCTTGCGCCGCGCCGTCTCCATTTCCTGCTTGGCCTGCTCGATCTTCTGCTGGATCTGCGCGGAACCCTGGACCTCGGCTTTCTCCGATTTCCAGATTTCCTCGAGGTCGGTGTACTCGCGCTCGAGCTTGGCGATGTCTTCTTCCAGCTTGGCGAGGCGCTTCTTGGTGGCCTCGTCGTCTTCCTTCTTCAGCGCCTCGCGCTCTATCTTCAGTTGGATCAGGCGGCGATCCAGGCGGTCGAGTTCTTCCGGCTTGGAGTCGATCTCCATGCGGATGCGGCTGGCGGCCTCGTCGATCAGGTCGATGGCCTTGTCCGGCAACTGGCGGTCGGTGATGTAGCGATGGCTGAGCTTGGCCGCGGCGATGATCGCACCGTCGGTGATGGTGACGCCGTGGTGCACCTCGTAGCGCTCTTTCAGGCCACGCAGAATGGCGATGGTGTCTTCCTCGCTCGGCTCATCCACCATGACTTTCTGGAAGCGGCGCTCCAGGGCGGCATCCTTCTCGATGTACTGGCGGTATTCGTCCAGGGTGGTGGCACCGACGCAGTGCAGCTCGCCGCGGGCCAGGGCTGGCTTGAGCATGTTGCCGGCATCCATGGCGCCCTCAGCCTTGCCGGCGCCGACCATGGTGTGCAGTTCGTCGATGAACAGGATGACCCGGCCTTCCTGCTTGGACAGCTCGTTGAGCACGGCCTTCAGGCGCTCTTCGAACTCGCCGCGGAACTTGGCGCCGGCGATCAGCGAGCCCATGTCCAGCGCCAGCAGACGCTTGTCCTTCAGGCCGTCGGGCACTTCGCCGTTGACGATGCGCTGGGCCAGGCCTTCGACGATGGCGGTCTTGCCGACGCCGGGTTCGCCGATCAGCACGGGGTTGTTCTTGGTACGGCGCTGCAGGACCTGGATGGTCCGGCGGATTTCGTCGTCACGGCCGATCACCGGGTCGAGCTTGCCGTCCTCGGCGCGCTTGGTCATGTCGACGGTGTACTTGTCCAGCGCCTGGCGCGAGTCCTCGGCGTTCGGGTCATTGACCGCTTCGCCGCCGCGCAGGTTGGCCACGGCATTCTCCAGGGCCTTCTTGGACACGCCCTGGCTGGTCAGCAGCTTACCAAGCTTGGTGCTGTCGTCCATAGCGGCGAGCAGCACGAGTTCGCTGGAGATGAACTGGTCGCCCTTCTGCTGTGCCAGGCGGTCGGCCTGGTTAAGCAGGCGCGCCAGGTCCTGCGACAGGTTCACGTCGCCGGTGGGGTTCTGGATCTTCGGCAGCGTGTCCATCTCTTTATTGAGAGCGGAGCGGAGCGCGGGGATGTCGAAGCCGACCTGCATCAGCAGGGGCTTGATGGAGCCGCCCTGCTGCTCGATGAGCGCGGACAGCAGGTGCACCGGCTCGATGGCCGGGTGGTCATGTCCAACGGCCAGGGACTGGGCATCGGAGAGTGCAAGCTGGAGCTTGCTGGTCAAACGGTCGATTCGCATGAGGGTCGTCCTTCCTTTCTATAGGCGGGTCGGAGCGATGAGTGCCCCTGGTCACGACTAACCCGCCGGGATGCCAGATAGATAAGGGCTATTTTGGTCGGTTCAAGCCATTTAGCCATGACACCGGTCAGATCGTGGTATTGGCATGGAGTCCGGCGCAATTTGACGAGAGCGTTCCTAACAGCGAATCTTTTTCTCGAAGCGCACAGAGAGTCCGGTTGTCGCAAACAAGATCCACTCCAAGAGCAGGACACCTCCCAGAGAAACATCCGCCCATACGGAGCTCCCCCTCAGAAAGCAGATTGAGACCGAAGACTCATGTCACGAGTGCTCCATTGAGGCCGGAATGATCGGTCGACCTGAGCCCCTGATGCCTCGATGAAGCGAGAGAGCTTTCGCCTATGTAGACCAGCCATCCTGTCGTGATGTCGGAGGCCATCACCTCGATTCAAAGAAATTTCAGACCTGTATCACCTAAGGGAAGACGGGCACGTATGGCCCTCTTCAGCCCTTTCCGTTGAACAGGAGTCTGAAAAATGCCGATTTACTGCCCTTCCTGTAATTCTGAGCACATTCGTACCCGCAATTTCGCCCGCAAAGTGGGCGGCGCAGCCGGAGCGCTCGGTGGCGCAGCGACCGGTGCCGCCAGCGCGGTCACAGGTGCCCAAAGTGGCGCAGCTCTGGGCGCCGTTGCGGGTCCCATTGGCGCCGTACTCGGCGGCGTAGCAGGCGCCATTCTGGGCGGCCTGGCAGGCGGAGCTGTCGGCAGCCTGGCCGGTGCACGCATGGGCGAGGAAATCGATGCCCTGGTGCTCGACAACTTTGAATGCCTGGCCTGCGGCCAGGTGTTTTCGGTCAGCGAAAACTAGCCCTTCCCGGTCATACGGCGCTCCCATGCGCGTCCTTTCCTCTCATTTTTTCCACACGTCGATGCTCGCTACTGAAGCGAGTATCGGCGCTCGCTGGCTCATCTCTGGCAAGGAGATCTTTATGGCTCATCTCATCGAACAAATGGCTTATGTCGGTACCACACCATGGCATGGCCTGGGCAATCAACTCACCCAGCAACAACCCATCGAAGTCTGGCAACGTGAAGCCGGCATGGACTGGGAAATTCTCGAAAGTCCGGTTCACTTCAAGTCCGACGCCATCGGCCATCTGGGCACCATCCACTCCTTCCCCGAGCAGAAGGTGCTCTATCGCTCGGACAGCAAAGCGCCGCTATCGGTGGTTTCCCAGCGCTACCACACCGTACAGCCACGCGAGGTGCTGGAATTCTACCGCGATCTCACCGAGGTCTCTGGCTATGAGCTGGAGACTGCTGGCGTGCTCAAGGGAGGGCGAAAGTTCTGGGCGCTGGCACGCACGGGGCAAGGCACAGCCCTGAAGGGCAATGACCAGGTGAATGGCTATCTGCTGCTGGCCACCTCCTGCGACGGCACCCTGGCCACCACGGCGACGCCGACCACGGTGCGCGTAGTGTGCAACAACACCCTGACCATCGCCCTGGACGGTACTAGCCGGGCAATCAAGGTGCCGCACAACACCCGCTTCGATCCGCAGTTGGTGAAGAAGCAACTCGGTATCGCCGTCTCGCAGTGGGATGAGTTTATGTATCGCATGCGGACGTTGGCTGAGCGAAAAGTGAAATCCAAGGAGGCGTTGAGCTTCATCACCACCGTACTCGGCGACAGTTTGCCTACCAGTCAGCAAGGCAAGACTGTGCCGAACATTCGCGCCATGCAAAAGGTGGAAAGCCTGTACCAAGGACACGGCCGAGGCAGTCAGTTGGACTCAGCGCGCGGTACAGCCTGGGGACTGCTCAATGCCGTCACCGAGTTCGTCGACCACGAGCGTCGTGCGCGCAGCAACGAGTACCGCATGGACTCGGCCTGGTTCGGCCAGGGCGCCCAGATCAAGCAACGCGCCCTGGATGCCGCACTGCGCCTGGTCGCCTAACCCGTTCGTTCATCAATCCTCTCGCCCGATCAGCCTCGCGCTGATCGGGCGTTTTTATGTCTGCAGGTGAATACGATGAAAGCAACCTCATTGCATGACAGCACCCGCCCCCGTCCGGCCCTGCGCCTGGTCAGCACCAAGGATCTATCTCGTGACGAGTGGCTGTCAGTGCGTAAACACGGTATCGGCAGCTCGGATGCCGCCGCCGCAGTCGGCCTCAATCCCTACCAGTCGCAACTGGAGTTGTGGCTGGAGAAGACAGGCCGCGATGCCCTGTTGCCCAAGAGCGATCCCCTCGATGAAGACAGCCCTACCTACTGGGGCAACATCCTCGAACCTATCGTCGCCACCCACTACACTCAACGCACCGGCAATCGGGTACGCCGGATCAATGCCGTGTTGCAACATCCCGATCCTACTCTGAGTTGGATGCTCGCCAATATCGACCGCGAGGTGATCGGCGCCAACGATGTCCAGATTCTCGAATGCAAGACCGCGGGCATCAATGGCGCTCGACTTTGGAAAGAAGGCGTACCGGTGTATGTGCAACTGCAGGTCATGCACCAGTTGGCAGTGACCGGTAAACGGGCCGCCGATGTGGCTGTACTGCTCGGTGGTCAGCACCTGGAGATCCATCGCATTGAGCGCGACGACGAGCTTATCGCGCGGCTGATCGAATTGGAGCGGGACTTCTGGAGCTACGTGCAACGCGATACGCCGCCACCGGCGGATGGCTCCAACTCCGCGGAGCAGGCGTTGCGCTGTCTGTACCCACAGGATAGCGGCAGCACCCTGGACTTCACCCAAAACCCTCTCCTGTCGGGCGCCTTCGATGAACTGCAATCGGTTCGTGCCAGCCTGGAACTTCAGGGCAAACGCGAAGCCGAGCTGAAGCAGCAACTACAGCAAGCCATGGGCGAGGCCAGCCGGGCGCAGTTCGCCAATGGCTCGGTGTCCTGGCGCAAGGCCAAGGACAGTGTGGTGCTCGACGTACCGCGGCTGCTCAAGGAAAAGCCCTACCTGTTGGCACGCTATCCCTGCACCAAGACCGGCAGCCGCCGCTTCCTGATCCTCTGATCTCGTTTCCCCCATTGGCCACTCCGGCGCTCATGCGTCGGGGTGGTCTTTTTTATTCTTCCACTGGAGAACCACCATGCTCAAAGGCTTGGCCATTACCCCGCCGGTGCTCGGGCGGATTTCCATCGGCAAGGTCGTCGAAAAGAACGGCAAGCGCCTGCCGGAGAAGGACGACCAATTCACAATTACCTCGCAGGTGCAACTGCGCGATGGGTGGATCAATCATCCCCTGGACGAAGCGTTGCGTAAGGCCCAGGGCGGCAAGATCCGCTGCATCCCGATTCGACTGATGTTCAACGCACCGGAACTGAATTTTCGCGCCGAATATTGCCTGTTCGACCGGCAGTCGGGGAGGCCTTCTTGCGTCGGCAACGGCGAAACCTGCAAGCGTCGTGGCCAGGACGGTATCGAGTCGCTGCCCTGCCCTTCACCCGATGCCTGTCCCCTGGCCAAGGGTGGAGCCTGCAAGCCCTACGGTCGACTCAATGTGGTCATCGGCGATGAGGATGCGCTGGGTAGCTTCGTCTTTCGCACGACCGGCTTCAACAGCATCCGCACCCTGGCGGCGCGACTGCAGTACCTGCAGGCCATCTCCGGTAATCGCCTGGCCTGTCTCGCCCTGGAGCTGCGCCTGCGCGGCAAGTCCACCCGTCAAAGCCATGGTTCGCCGATCTTCTACGTCGACATCACCGTACGTAACGGCGTTGCCCTAGAGCTGGCATTGCAGCAGGCGCGCGAGCTCGATGAACTACGCCAGGCTTCGGGGTTTGATCAGGCGGCCCTGGATGCCACCGCTCGCCTGGGCTTTGCCAATGGCGCCTTCGAGGACAGCGAGGACGAAGGCAACGCCATCGTCGATGAGTTCTTCCCTGCACCGTCTACCGATACGCCAGCCCAAGCGTTATCGCAGCCCAAGCACTCGGCGCCCCTGCCAACGAGTGGCAAATCCCACTCCACGCTTTCCAGCTTACTGAAACAACGTGCCGAAGCGCGCTCGCTCGAGAACCCACCAGCCTGAGACGGCATAAACAGGAGCCCCTTTGGGCTCCTGCTGTCCATCACATCTCTTCACTGTCACCGGATGCCAACCTGCATCCGTTCGGAGGCCCCATGACTCTCAATCCCTTTCTCCGCGGTTACGACAAACTGTCCATCCAACTGCTGGTACAGGACCTGCAACCAGGTGGCTCGCTGCGAGCGTTGTCCTACGTGATCCACGCAAAGGACCGGGATCACACACTGGTCCTGGGTGTACAACCCACACTGGAGCAGGCACAGCAAATCGTTGAACGGCTGACCTTCGCGACTGGGCATTTCAGCCGCTGCTGGGAAATCAGTACTGCGCATCTGCCAGAAGCCGTCGTGGACGAATTGTTCAGCCTCGCCTATGCCGATAAACCACTGCACTTACGCGAACTACACATCGAGTTCTTCGAGATGTCCGGACACAGTGTCGTCGGCTGCAAACTGAGAAATACCCCCTGGACGGAGGATAACCTGGAACTGTTCAGCACCCGCCCGGCCGATTTGCGCCAGCGGCAGCTGGACTACGGCTTGCCCGTAGAATTCGTCGACATCCTGCACCTGGCTGGGAAAGCCAATGTGCGCTTTCTGTTGCTCGATCCAGATGCGCCGACGCTGGCGGGATTACCGTGCTTCGCGAACATGGCCTAATTCAGCGAGCCTTTCCCTGCTTGCGGCTAAGCCGCCCGCTCAACTGCTCCACGATCTCCATCACCAACAGACGATCCGCCTCGTTCAGTCCACCCAACAGCTGGCTGATTCGGCTCGTCTGATCGGTCACGCGTGAACTCGACTCATTGAGCAACTCGGCTGCCTCGCAATCGAATACCGAGGCCAGTTCGAGCAAGCGCAGCACCGTCGGAATGACCACCCCACGCTCGATGCGTGATACCGCCTCGCTCCCCACTCCGAGGCGCTCGGCAACCTCCTCCTGCGTCATGCCACAGCGCACCCGCTGCTTGGCAATCGCTCGGCCCACAACTTCAGCCAAGTGTTTCTGATCAATCTCGGACATGACGCCTCCCATCTCAACCTTGATGGTTGGCTACCGCCCCATTGACATGAAGGACACAAAGCGATGATTCTCAACCTATTAGGTTGTATCCCTACTCAGAAACCACTTTCCTCTCAGCTCTATCAACAAAAGGACGTGTCCTCATGAAAAGGAATCTACTGCTCGCAGCTTTTTTGACAGCGGTTGCCGTCTCCGCAGCCAGCGCTGGCACTTACGAATGGACTAGCGGTTACGCCCAAGGGGTCCAAGAACACTTGGTCGACGATGGCAATGGCAACGAACTGAATATCTCCTGCCCGGACGATGGTGAAAGTGCCGTCAGCGCCTACGCCTCGATTGCAGGCAAGCAGTACTCGTCCAACGACGACATTGGCTTCGATGTCATCGTCGACGGCACTACCTACAGCAATCCCTTCTTCACCGACTGCCATGCCTGTGGCTCCAACTTTCCTGGATTCTGGGCGGCGCTGCGCAAGGCCAACAACCTGCAGATCAGTGCAGAGGGCAAGACAGTGAAGCTTCCGACCAAGAATCTTTCACAGGTTCTCCAACCTCTGAACAGCAATAAAAACCTCTGTCGTTCCGCTTGGTAGTTCAGCCCGGAGCGACAACTTATATCCTTGGCGATTTCAGAGACCGAGCGCAACACTCTGTCATTGAGTTACGGATGGACTCTCATGATGCTTGGCTATCATCGCCGTCATCATTTCGATGGGACACTTGTAATTGAAATGCTGACGCGGGCGGATATTCCACTCGTAGGCAATAGCATCCAGTTGCTCCTGGCTGTGGCCAGACAAGTCCGTGTCTTTGAGCAGGTACTGGCGAATTAGGCCGTTGATGTTTTCGTTACTGCCGCGCTGCCAAGGGCTATGCGGCTCACAGAAGTAAACAGCCACTCCAGTACGCTGGGTGATCTCGGCATGACGCACCATTTCCCGGCCCTGGTCGTAGGTCAACGTTTTACGCGCAGCCCGCGGCATGCGGTTCAACGCGGCAATGAAACCCTCGACAGCCGAGGTGGCGGTTGCGTCGTTCATCTTCACCAGCATCAGATAACCCGTGCTGAGTTCTACCAGTCTTCCCACCGCAGAAGCATTGGCTTTGCCCTTGATCAAGTCACCTTCCCAGTGACCCGGCGTCAGGCGATCCTCCACCTCCGGTGGTCGCACATGAATACTGACCAAGTCGGGGATTTAGTCACGACGGTCAACCTCGCCCGCGCGGGGGCGGCGACTGGTTTTGCCTTGGCGCAGGCAGATGATCAGCGCCTTGCGAAGCTCACCGACGGGCAGCGCGTAAATGGCGTTGTAGATTGTCTCGCGACAGACGTACACGTCTTCAAAATTTGGGAATTTCATATCTCGAAGCTTGCCGGCAATTTGCTGAGGAGAAAAGCGCTTTCGCGGCAGATGTACCACCAGGTCGAACAACTCACTGTCCGGCAGCAGCTTGCGCTGAGGACGGCAGGCGGTGCGACGCTGGCGCATGTGCTGTTGAGCTTGGCTCGCCCTGTAATAGTTGGCCTCGGAGCTGTTGCGACGAAGCTCGCGGCTGATGGTCGAGGGACTTCGATCAAGCATTCTGGCGATGGCTCGCTGGCTCAAACCCTGAAGCTGGCCAAGCTAGATCGTGATGCGTTCTTCGATACTGAGTTCTTAGTAGGTCATGGCAACACCGTACCGGATTGGTCAGGTGTTGCACTCAGCTTTTGCCGCCGTCAGGATTTTTCGTTTTCCTACGCGGGCTGTTGACGCTGATAGACCCGCAATACTCCAAGACGGGCAACGGCTGTTTGCCGTATCCACTGGAGACCATGCCTTGCCCCCACCCGCCGCAAAACTGATTCGCCCTGCTTCACCGAAGGAGTCGAACGGTGAGGTTATGCTAACCAGACCAGACTGGCCAGGCGGCCGGTGCAGGCATTGCGGCGGTAAGAATAGAAGTCCTCGGTGTCAGTGAATGTGCAGAAGTCCCCACCGTAGACGGCAGTTACACCCTTCACCGCGAGGCGGATACGCGCCAGTTCATAGATGTCGGCCATGTACTTGCCCGCATTGGCACTGGGCAGGAAGGCGTGCTCGGCTTCGGCGTGGCCCTTCAGGAAGGCTTCACGCACTTCCGGGCCGACTTCAAAGGCCTGCGGGCCGATGGACGGCCCCAGCCAGACCAGCAGCTCAACCGGCGCGAGGCCCATGGCGTCCACGGTTGCTTCCAGAACGCCGCCCGCCAACCCGCGCCAGCCGGCGTGGGCTGCACCGACACGAGTACCCGCGCGGTCGCAGAACAGCGCCGGCAGGCAATCAGCAGTCATGATGGTGCAGGCAATACCACGCGTGGCGCTCCAGCTGGCATCCGCAGTGGAGACAACAGACGGATCCGCCTCGACCACATCGATACCGTGAACCTGGCTCAGCCAGGCAGGCTGGCAGCCCAGCTCGGCGGTCAGGCGGCGGCGGTTCTCGGCCACGGCAACCGGGTCGTCACCGACATGGTCACCGAGGTTGAAACTGTCGAAAGGCTCGAGGCTGACGCCGCCGGCGCGGGTCGTCACGCAGGCGCGGACGTTCGCTGGAATCGGCCAGTCGGGCGTCAGCCACGGGCTCATACGAAGGACTCGTTGTCCTGCCGCAGCAGGCTCAGCAGCCAGGTGAAGTCATCCGGCAGCGGCGACTCCCACTTCATACGCACGTTGGTGGCCGGGTGATCCAACTCCAGGAAGCGCGCATGCAAGGCCTGACGCGGGAAATCGCGCAGGGACTCGATCAGCGACGGGCTGGCCCCCGGCGGAATGCGGAAACGTCCGCCGTAGGTGGGGTCGCCCACCAGCGGATGGCCAATGTGCGTCATATGGACGCGGATCTGGTGGGTACGTCCGGTTTCCAGCTTCACCCGCGTGTGGGTATGCGCACGGAAGCGCTCCAGCACGCGGTAATGGCTGATGGCGACCTTGCCGGTCTCGATCACCGCCATCTTCTGGCGCTGTACACCATGACGGCCGATGGGCGCGTCGACGGTGCCGCCAGCGACGATCACGCCGGTGACGATGGCCTCATAGATGCGGCTGACGCTGCGCGCCTGGAGCTGGGCAACCAGATTGGTGTGCGCTTCCAGGGTCTTGGCCACCACCATCAAGCCGGTGGTGTCCTTGTCCAGGCGGTGCACGATGCCGGCGCGCGGCACGTTGGCCAGGTGCGGCACATGGTGCAGCAGCGCATTGAGCAGGGTGCCGTCCTGGTGGCCGGCGGCGGGGTGAACCACCAGGCCGGTCGGCTTGTCGATGACCAGGATGTGGTCGTCTTCATAGACGATGTCCAGCTCGATGTCCTGGGCAACCCACTCTCCCTGGGCTTCCAGCTCGACGTCCAGTTCCAGGCGCGAGCCGGCATGGACGATGTCGCGCGGACGCAACACGGCGCCGTCGACCTTGAGACGACCGTCCTTGATCCAGCCAGCCAGGCGGGAGCGGGAGTGGTCGGAGAAGAGCTGGGCGGCGACCTGGTCGAGACGCTGACCACCGAGGTCGAACGGCACTTCTGCCGCGAGTTGGATCATATTGGACATGACGGGACACGAAGGGCGCGCGGCCTTTTGGTTCAGCGGCACGCTGTGGTTAAATACGGGGCCTTTGTCCCAGGGGTATCCCTGGGGCGCCAATCATAACAGACGGTTGCGGCCGCGACAGCCGACCGTCCAGGGACGCAAGCCGCCATGCAAGTGAAACACCTGCTGCTGATCGCCACCCTCGCCTTCGTCACCGCGTGCTCCTCCAAGGGCGACAAGGTCGATGAGAACCTGAGCGAAAGCCAGCTGTACCAGCAGGCACAGGAAGACCTCAACAACAAGAGCTACACCAACGCCGTGGCCAAGCTGAAGGCGCTGGAGTCCCGCTACCCCTTCGGCCGCTATGCCGAGCAAGCCCAGTTGGAACTGATCTACGCCAACTACAAGAACATGGAGCCCGAGGCCGCCCGCGCCTCCGCCGAGCGCTTCATCCGCTTGCACCCGCAGCACCCGAACGTCGACTACGCCTATTACCTCAAGGGCCTGGCCTCCTTCGACCAGGACCGCGGCCTGCTGGCGCGCTTCCTGCCGCTGGACATGACCAAGCGCGACCCGGGCGCCGCCCGCGACTCGTTCAACGAGTTCGCCCAACTGGTCAGCCGCTACCCCAACAGCCGCTACGCCCCGGACGCCAAGGCGCGCATGATCTACCTGCGCAACCTGCTGGCGGCCTACGAAGTGCACGTCGGCCACTACTACCTCAAGCGCCAGGCCTACGTCGCCGCCGCCAACCGTGGCCGCTACGTGGTCGAGAACTTCCAGGAAACCCCGGCTGTCGGCGATGGCCTGGCGATCATGGTCGAGGCCTACCAGCGCCTGGGCCTGAACGACCTGGCGGACTCCAGCCTGGAAACCCTGAAGACCAACTACCCGGACAACCCCAGCCTGAAGGATGGCCAGTTCGTTCCGCGTGAAGACGAAGCCGACAACCGTTCCTGGCTGGCCAAGGCCACCCTGGGCCTGATCGAGACCAACGATGCCCCGCCGCACATGGAGACCCAGGCATCCAAGGACGTGATCAAGCAGTACGAAGACGCCGAACAGCAGATTCCCGCCGAGCTCAAGCCCGAGAACCAGAGCGACGTGGAAGAGGAGCAGCACGAGTCCGAGGGCAACGCCGGCAGCAGCGACCGCTCCTGGTTCAGCTACATGACCTTCGGTATCTTCGACTGATACCAGCAGGTTCGACGAAAAAGGGAGGCTTCGGCCTCCCTTTTTTCATACTGGGCAGCCATGGGCGCTTTTTGCCGATGGACCGCAGGGTGCGCGCACGGGCTCACTGTGCGTCACCGCGCGGCTTGGATAAACTGCCGCTCTTTATGCACAAGGGATTGCCATGACCCGTCTGCTATTCTGGATCGCCCTCTTCGCCCTCGGCTGGTGGTTGTGGCGCAAAGCTACCCGGCCGGCGCGTACCGTCGACAAGCCCAAGGGCGACGACCCGGCCGCGCCTATGGTCCGTTGCGCGCAGTGCGGCGTGCATGTGCCGCAGACCCACGCCCTGCAGGACGAGAGCAAGTGGTACTGCAGCCGCGCGCACCTCGAACAGGACCGCTCCGACCGTGGTCGCTGAAGGGATCTCCCTCACGGGGCAAGGCCTGCGGGTCCTGCGCCTCTACCACCTTTATCGCCTGACCATCGGGCTGGTGCTGGTGCTGCTGATCTCCAGCAGCCTCGACGATGACTTCCTCAAGCTGGCCCATCCCGAGCTGTTCCACATCGGCTGCTGGATCTACCTGGTTATCAACATCTTCATCGCGGCCCTGATGCCGACCCCGCGGCAGTTGCTGCCGCTGTTCATCCTGGCAGCGCTGGACATCTTCCTTCTCAGCGCGCTGTTTTATACCGCCGGCGGCATTCCCAGCGGCATCGGCAACCTGATGGTGGCGGCCGTGGCCATCGCCAACATCCTGCTGCGCGGGCGGATCGGCCTGCTGATCGCCGCCATCGCCGCCATCGGCCTGATCTACCTGACCTTCTACCTGAGTCTCAGCCAGCCCACCGCCCTCAATCATTACGTGCAGGCCGGCGGCCTCGGCGCCCTGAGCTTCGCCTCCGCCCTGCTGATCCAGGCCCTGGCCCGACGCCAGCAGGTGGTGGAGAGCATCGCCGAGCAACGCGCCACCACGGTAGCCAACCTCGAGGAACTGAACGCGCTGATCTTGCAGCGCATGCGCACCGGCATCCTGGTACTGGGCGATCGCCACCGGGTGCTGCTGGCCAACCAGAGCGCGACGGCCTTACTCGGCGGCCATGACCTGCCCGGGCACGCGCTGACCGAGTACAGTCCACAACTGGTCTCCAGCCTGCAGCAATGGCAACAGAACCCCGCCCTGCGCCCGCCGAGCCTGCAACCCATGGACTCCGGTCCGATCGTGCAGCCGAGCTTCATCCCGCTGCGCCGGGGCAACGAACAGCACATCCTCATGTTCCTCGAGGACATCTCGCAGATCGCCCAACAAGCGCAGCAACTCAAGCTCGCGGCCCTGGGCCGGCTGACCGCCGGCATCGCCCATGAAATCCGCAACCCGCTGGGCGCGATCAGCCACGCGGCGCAGCTGCTGCTGGAGTCGGAGGAGCTGGACAAGCCCGACCGGCGCCTGGCACAGATCATCCAGGACCAGT
This sequence comes from Pseudomonas sp. AU12215, assembly GCF_001675465.2. Taxonomy (NCBI): domain Bacteria; kingdom Pseudomonadati; phylum Pseudomonadota; class Gammaproteobacteria; order Pseudomonadales; family Pseudomonadaceae; genus Pseudomonas; species Pseudomonas sp. AU12215. The sequence continues at coordinate 64,672 of NZ_MACM02000021.1, read as the reverse complement.
CGCGACGCATGAACCTGGTCATCGAGAACGTCCTGCAACTGTCGCGCCGGCGCCAGGCCGAGCCGCAACTGCTCGATCTGAAATACTGGCTGCACCGCTACGCCGGAGAAATGCGCGAGAGCCTGCGCGACGGCCAGCAGATCCATGTGGAGACCGGCCCTGGCACGGTGCAGACCCGCATGGACCCGCATCAGTTGACACAGGTACTGACCAACCTCGTGCAGAATGGGTTACGGTACAGCACACAAAAGAACGGCACCGGTCAGGTCTGGCTGCGTCTGTTCCGCGACAGCGAAACCGACCTGCCAGTGCTCGAAGTGCTCGACGACGGGCCCGGCATCACCAACGAACAGCGGGGGAAGCTGTTCGAGCCGTTCTTCACCACCGAAAGCAAGGGCACCGGCCTAGGCCTGTACATCTCCCGCGAGCTGTGCGAAAGCAACCAGGCTCGACTGGATTACAAGACGCGTGACGAAGGTGGCAGTTGCTTCCGCATCACTTTCGCCCACCCGCGCAAACAAAGCTAAGAAGACGCAAACACCATGAGCCGTCAAAAAGCCCTGATCGTCGACGACGAACCCGACATCCGCGAGCTGCTGGAAATCACCCTCGGCCGCATGAAGCTGGACACCCGCAGCGCCCGCAACGTCAAGGAAGCCCGCGACTTCCTGGCGCGCGAGCCCTTCGACTTCTGCCTCACCGACATGCGCCTGCCCGACGGCACCGGCCTGGACCTGGTGCAGCACATCCAGCAACGCCATCCGCAGATGCCGGTGGCGATGATCACCGCCTTCGGCAGCCTGGACACCGCGGTGCAGGCGCTCAAGGCCGGCGCCTTCGACTTCCTGACCAAACCGGTGGACCTGGCCCGCCTGCGCGAGCTGGTGAACTCCGCCCTGCGCCTGCGCTCGCCGAATGCCGAGGAAGCGCCGGTGGACAACCGCCTGCTCGGCGACTCGCCGCCCATGCGCACCCTGCGCAACCAGGTGGCCAAGCTCGCCCGCAGCCAGGCGCCGGTGTACATCAGCGGCGAGTCCGGCAGCGGCAAGGAGCTGGTAGCCAGGCTGATCCACGAACAGGGCCCACGGGAGGTCCAGACCTTCGTGCCGGTCAACTGCGGCGCCATCCCCTCCGAGTTGATGGAAAGCGAATTCTTCGGCCACAAGAAAGGCAGCTTCACCGGCGCGGTGGAAGACAAGCTCGGCCTGTTCCAGGCAGCTAACGGCGGCACCCTGTTCCTCGACGAAGTGGCCGACCTGCCGCTGCCGATGCAGGTCAAGCTGCTGCGCGTCATCCAGGAAAAGGCCGTGCGCGCCGTGGGAGGCCAGCAGGAGGTCCCGGTGGACGTACGCATCCTCTGCGCGACCCACAAGGACCTGGCAGCCGAAGTGGCTGCCGGCCGGTTCCGCCAGGACCTCTACTACCGCCTGAACGTCATCGAACTGCGTGTTCCACCGCTGCGCGAGCGACGCGAAGACATCCCGCTGCTGACCGAGCGCGTGCTCAAGCGCCTGGCCGGGGACAACGGACTAGCGACCGCCACGGTCAGTGCCGACGCCCTGGAGAAGCTCAAGAGCTACCGCTTCCCCGGCAACGTGCGGGAGCTGGAAAACATGCTGGAGCGCGCCTACACGCTCTGCGAGAACGACATCATCCAGCCCCACGACCTGCGTCTGGCCGAAGCCAGTGCCCCGGACAATGGTGGCGAAGCCAGCCTCGCACAGATCGACAACCTCGAGGATTACCTCGAGGACATCGAACGCAAGCTGATCATGCAAGCCCTGGAAGAGACCCGCTGGAACCGCACCGCCGCCGCCCAGCGCCTGGGCCTGACCTTCCGCTCGATGCGCTACCGCCTGAAGAAACTGGGGATCGACTGATCCCCGCTCGCTCTCAGACGATGGGCGTCGCCACCAGACGCCCCTGAGGCGCATAAGGCGCCGCCTCGATGATCGGCGGGCGCTTCTGCATCAGGTCCGCCAGCAACTGGCAGGACGCCGGCGCCAGCACCAGACCATTGCGGTAGTGCCCGGTGTTCAGCCAGAGACCCTGATGGCCGGGCACCTCGCCAATGAAGGGAATACCTTGCGGCGAGCCCGGACGCAGCCCCGCCCAGTGGTTCACCGGCACCATGCCCGCCAACGCGGGAATCAGCTCCTCTGCCGAGGCGCGCAAACTGCTCAGGGCCTCATCCGATGGAGTCTTGTCGAAGCCGGCATGCTCCAGCGTGCTACCGACCAGGATGTGCCCATCGCGACGCGGAATCGCGTAACGCCCCTTGGCCAGCACCATGCTGGAGAGGAAGTCCGGGGCGCAGCGGTAAAGGATCATCTGCCCCTTCACCGGCTCAACCGGCAGCACCAGCCCCAGCTTCGCCAGCAACTCGCCGCTCCAGGCGCCAGCCGCCAGCACCACCGAGTCGGCGGTGAAGTCTCCCTGTACCGTGCGGACTCCCCTCACGGCGCTGCCGTCCTTCAGGAAGCCGCTCACCTCGATCTGTTCCCGCACGCTCACATTCGGCAGTCGAACCAGCGCCTCGCGCAGGGACTTGGCCAGGCGCGGGTTGCGCACATTGGCCACGCCGGACATGTACACGGCGCGCTCGAAGCCCTGTCCCAGCACGGGCACCGCCTCATGCACGGCGCCGATGTCCACTTCCGAAAGCGGGCGCCCATGGGCCTCGGCCCACGCCAGGGCTTCGGCCTGGTCATCCAGGTCCAGCCAGTAGAGGCCAGTGACATGTACCTCGGGGTCGAGCCCGGTATCGGCGAGCAGGCGATCGCCCAGTTGCGGATAGAAGTCCTGCGACCAGTGGGCCAGATTGGCGACCGCTGCGCTGTAGCGCCACGGATAGAGCGGCGAAACGATGCCGCCACCGGCCCAGGACGCCTCGCGTCCGGTCTCGCCACGCTCCAGCAGGACCACCTCGGCGCCCGCCTGCCCCAGAGTCCAGGCAGTCAGCATCCCGACTACCCCACCGCCCACCACGATCATGTCCGGCATAGCACGCCCCACATCACAGGAAAACCAACGGCCCATCGCCGGCCGCACACTATACCGGGCATGGACCGCTGACGGAGCAAGACGGAAGTCGATGCGGCATCGGACCGCTCCTACAACATCCATCCAACTCGTCGCCGGGCGCGCCGTGGCTTGCCGCCAATACTTTCCACTCCGAAAGACTCGAAGGATCCGACCATGTCCAGGGAACGGGGCTTTACCCTCGTCGAATTGCTGCTCGCCCTCGCAATCGTCACCATCGCGCTGTCCGTCGCCACGCCCTCCTTCACCGAGCTACTGCGCAACCAACGCGCACGCACGGCAACCCATGAGCTACGCCAGGCCATCGATTTCACCCGGGAAAGCGCCGTCCATAGCGGGCGCCCCATCAGCATCGTGGCCATCGCGGGCAACTGGGCCAATGGCTGGGAGGTCATGGTGGACGCGGACAATACCGGCACTCGCAGCGAGGACAAGCCACTACTCGCCAGCCACGCAACGCTGAATGGCGTCCGAGTCCTCGCCGACAGCACCTCCAGCCGCTACCTCCACTTCACGCCACGCGGCAACGGCATCCAGCCCAACGGCGCCTTCCACTCCGGCACGCTGACCATCTGCGGCGAGGGATCGAGCCACTATCGCATCGTGATCAACAAGGCCGGGCGCATTCGCGAAGAGGTGGGAGATACCAGCAATAGCTGCTCCCGCTGACTCGTTTCACAACCACATCGAGACACGGCTCACAGAAGATCAGCACCGATGACCGGACATCGCCATAACGAGAACGGTCATCCATAGAAAAAAGACATTTCCTACGAGACTAGGCAGCATTGCCACTATCCAAAAAGTGAGGAATGCGCTCTATGTCGCGCCCGATGTATTCGGCAGGATTCACGCTGATCGAGTTGATGGCGGCAATTCTTGTCCTGGCAATTCTCATCAGTATCGCTGCCCCATCCTTCACCAGCAGCATTCGCGATAGCCAGATCGCAACCACCAGCAATGAGTTGCAGACCGCCCTGCAACTGGCGCGCTCCGAAGCAGTAATGAGGCACAGCAACGTGATTGTCTGTCGCCGCAACTCGGCCGGAGACGATTGCGAGAATGGCACCAACTGGAGTGCCGGATGGCTGATCCGACAAAGCGGTGGCGACATCATCAAGGTCTGGCAAAGCGTACCCGACGTAGCCATCGTTGGGCCGAACACCGGTGTCACCTATCAGCGCAGTGGCATGATCAGCACGACCGCCAGCTTCTCTGTCACGCAATCCAGTTGCACCGGTTCCCAGAAACGCACGATATCCATCGCGCTCAGCGGCCTGAGCAAAATCGCGAAGGCGGACTGTCCATGAAGAGCCTACATACGCAGCAGGGAACGACCCTGATCGAGATTCTCATCGCCGTGGTGATCCTTGCCGTCGGCCTGCTCGGCATGGCCGGCTTGCAGGCCACCAGCGTCCAAACCAACCAGGGGGCGTACTACCGCTCACAGGCAAGCATTCTTGCCAACGACATGGCGGATCGCATGCGCGCCAACCGCGATAGCGCGATTGCCGGCAACTACACCATGAGCGACTTCCCTGCATCGTCTTCCAGTAACAGCGTCACCGGCACCAGGGCTGAGAAAGACCAGGCCGAGTGGCTCAATCGCCTGGCAAGCGCTCTGCCCTCTGGCACCGGCAAGGTCGCGCTGAATGCGAACGTCATTACCATTTCCGTGCGCTGGGACGATAACCGGGCCCGTATCAAGGCAACTACCGATACAACCACCCCAACGGAAACCTTTGAGTACCGGACCCGCCTATGAAACCCAACCACTATTCGTCACAGTCGGGTCTGTCTCTGGTCGAGTTGATGATCGCCATGTTGCTGGGGCTACTGCTGATCGGCGGTGTGCTGCAGATATTCCTTTCCAGCAAGCAGACGTTCAGTTCGAATACGGCCCTTTCGCGCGTTCAGGAAAATGGACGCTTCGCCTTGGGGCTCATCACCTATGACCTGCGCAACGCCGGCTACAAGGGAGAGTGCGTCAGCCTGCTGAACAACCTCACCGGACTCACCGATGTACGCTACACCCTGGATATGGCGCTGCAAGGCTGGGAGAGCAGCCAGACCATTCCAAGCTGGTTTACAGAAACCCGCCGTAGCGGTACGGACGCCATTCTGCTCAAGCATGCGGCGGCAACCAGCGGCGCGACCCCGTCGGCGGCGTCCACCTCCAGCAGCATCAACACAACGGCAGAGACCGGGATCGCGCAGAACACCATCCTGGTACTCGCCGACCCCATTGGCTGCGATATGTTCAAGAACAACTCAGGCGCCACTGCTTCCGCCGTTTCGGTGGACAGCGCGACCTTCGGGCATACCTACCCGAGCACCGCCGATATCCTCAAGTTCGAAAGCACGATCTACTACATCAAGAACAATTCGGCTGGTAGCCCTTCGCTCTATCGCATTCGCTACAACAGCGGTGCAACTGCAGAGGAAGTTGCCGAGGGGATCCAGGACTTGCAGATCAAGTATGCCGTCGGGGATGCGAACGGGGCGGTCAGTGGGGACTATGTGGATGCGTCGAGCATCACCAACTGGGCCAACGTGGTCTCCGCACAAGTAACCGTGACGGCTATTAGTACCGATAGAATCAACCCCATGAGCCGTATCTTCACCTCGACCATCGGTATCAGGAATCGACTGCCATGACTTCTTACAGTCCCTCCCACGGGCAACAGGGCGCAGTGCTGGTCGTTGCACTGATCATGCTTCTGCTGCTCACCATCATCGGCATCAGCAGCATGCGCAGTACAACGATGCAGGAACGCATGGCTGGCAACCTACGTGATGAAAGCCAGGCGCTCCAGGCCTCGGAAGCAGCCATGCGTCAGGGTGAGGCGTATGTCAAAAGCCAATCCGTGACGTTCTGGCAAGCCTATTCCGCCAGCAACGCCTGGACAGATGCCACGGCAATCACGGGACTGGCAACTCCCAAGTACCGGCTGACCAACCTCCCGGGTATCACCATCGTCAAGGCTGGCTCTTCAATCGAAGCCGGTGCGCCCATCACGGTTGCAGTAGTGCGGGTGGAAGCCCAAGGGTTCGGTGCCATACAGAACTCAGACAATACCTCGGCCTCCAGCTATCAACTGAAGTCGATGTACATCAAGCGCTGACTAGCCATTCGAGAATCCCAATATGTTCAAGAAACTCGCATTACCCAAGAAACTGGGAGTCTGGTGCTCATCGTTCCTCGGCTTCAGCATGATCTTCATGCAGGCGGTGGAGGTCCAGGCCGCCGTCTCCCAAAACCCGATGCTATTGGGTAGCTCCAACGTACCCGGGAGCCTGCTGCTAACACCGTCCGTGGAATGGCCAACCATTCTCTCGGTCGCCAACCTGGGCAGCTACAGTTCCGCGAACAAATACACCGGCTATTTCGATTCGGAGAAATGCTACAAGTACAACTACGACTCCAGTCTGCCGCTGTACGACTACAGCAAGGCCAAGGATGACAAAGGTGCACTGCTCAATGCCGATGCACAGCTCAGGGTGAATACCTACTTCTACCCCGTTGGCGCAGCCACCAATCGCAAATGCAATGTAGGCTCTTCCAAAATGGAATGGAGTGGCAACTTCCTCAACTGGGCCGCCACCCCCACTATCGACCCATTCCGCAGCGCGCTGACTGGCGGTAACAGGGTACAGGACACCAACACCCTGACTGTGCTGCAGAAAGCCCGTCATGACGGCCAGAACAGCGCAGGAAACCGTCTGAGCAGTGGCACCAACGGCACTGGAATACTACCCGCCACTGAAATCACCGGCGCAACGCCTGCCTTCACTAGCACTGGCGGCTGGAGCAACTTCTACGTTCGCCTGGACGGTCTCAATTACGACATGATGTTCTCCAACTGGAAGGATGGCATCGGCGGCGGCGGATTTGACGGAACCAAGACCGCCGAATGGGTGGACTACAGCGAAACAGGTGATCAATGGGGATCTAGCGGACTGAAGCCCAATTACACCGTTGGTTCTGGCAGTAATAAACAGACCAAGAGCGTGTACCGCGTTCGGGTACAGGTAAAAGTCTGTGACGCCTCTATGCCTGAAGGCAACTGCAAGCGCTATGGCAGCAATTACAAGCCCGAAGGGCTACTGCAGAAATACTCCAATACGCTGCGCTATAGCGCCTTCAGTTACCTGAACGACTCGGACGGTCTTCGAGATGGTGGCGTACTCCGCGCCAACCAGAAGTACATCGGCCCAACCCTTGGCGAAGGCGGTGACGACAATCCTAAAAAGGAATGGAGCCCCAGTACCGGCATATTTCTCAGCAATCCAAACCCCACCGACGCCACGAATACTGGTAACGGCGTTACCCAAAGCGGGGTTATCAACTACATAAATAAATTCGGATCGATGACGGACAAGAACCATAAGAGTCTCGACCCGGTCAGCGAGCTGTATTACACCGCGATTCGCTACCTTAAGGCCCAAGGTAACGTCTCTGCGTACAGCAATGTCACATCTGACCAATACCGGACCTTCGATGGCTTCCCTGTCGTTACCGCGTGGGACGACCCGGTCACCTATGCCTGCCAGAAAAACGTCATTCTCGGCATTGGCGACGTCAATACCCACCGCGACAAGAACTTGCCCGGCAAAGGCACCAGCACCGCCAACGAGCCTTCAAGCAAACCCAAAGAAGTATTGGCAGACACTACCGTCGACGTGGTGAAGGCCACCAAGAAGGTAGGCGACTTGGAAGGGGTGGATCTTAAGCAGACATCCAGCGAATTTACCGGTCGGAACAACTCCGCATACATCGCAGGCCTGGCATACGACTCTCATACCAATGACATGCGCAACGATATCGCAGGTAAACAAACAGTGTCGACTTACTGGGCCGACGTTCTAGAGGGACAGAAGCTCGCCGGGAGAGCCAGTAACCAGTATTGGCTGGCAGCCAAGTATGGTGGTTTCAAGGTACCTGCCGACTTCGACCCTTATAGTGCAACCGCTAAAATCACCGACGATCTCTGGTGGACCAACGGCGACTATCTCTCGAGTGGCGACAAGCGTCCGGACAATTACTTCGTCGCCAGCGACGCGGAAAAGATGGTTACCAGCCTAGAGAGTGCCTTCGCCAAGATTGTTCAGGAAGTGCGCAGTTCCACTACCTCTCTGGCAACCAACTCCACACAATTGGATACCGGCAGTGCTATCTATCAATCACAGTACGACAGTACGCATTGGAGCGGAGACCTGCAGGCCAAGAGCGTCAATAGCAACGGGGTGGTTTCAAGCACGTCCAGCTGGAGTGCGGCTACCAAGCTGGATACCCTAACCAATGTGGACGATCGCAAGATATTCACCGTCAACACGCTCGCCGGGCAGTCGAACAACAGTTACTCCACGAGCTCTACAGGCGTCAATTTCACCTGGGATTCCCTAGACGCAGATACCAAACTAGCACTCCGGGCCACATCGACTTCAGGCACCACTGTCACCGAAACAGAAGCACAATACCGCCTGGCCTTCCTGCGGGGAGACCGGAGCAGAGAGGTCAGCACCTCCGCCCCGACCAACCCTTACCGCGAGCGATCGAGCCGGCTGGGGGACATCGTCAACTCTGACCCGCAGTACATCGCTACCCAGGACTTCGGTTACAACCTCCTGGCGGGCAGCCAATGGGGCAATGCCGGATCGGCGTATCTGACTTATCGGGCCAGCAACAGCTACAAGACCAAGAAACCTCTGGTGGTCCTGGGCGCGAACGATGGCATGTTGCACGGTTTCGACGGCACGCTGAGCGGTGGGGGCGGAGAGCTCTTCGCCTATGTCCCGCGCTCCATCGTAGACAATCTCTATCAACTGACCTCCCCTGTTTACAGCCACCGTTTCAATGTCGACGGCTCCCCCGCCTTCTCCGATGTCTATATCAACTCGGGCTGGAAGAGCATCGTCGTCGGCACAACAGGAGCAGGAGGCAAAAGTGTGTTCGCACTGGATGTCACCGATCCGAGCAACATGACCGCCAGTAATGTTCTGTGGGAGTTCACAGCACCAGAGATGGGCAACCCGATACAGCGTCCCTCCATCGTGGCGCTGGCCAACGGCAAGTTTGGTGTGATTGTCAGCAGTGGCTTTGTCAACAGCGCGGTCACCAGTGGCACCGTATGGATTCTGGATGCTGCCGACGGCTCCATTATCAAGAAATTTACTATCACCACCACTGGTGGCCTGGCTGAACCGCTGGCAATCGATATCAACAATGACCGGATCGCGGATCGAATCTATGTCGGAGATACCGTGGGCAATCTGTGGCGACTGGATATCACTGGCACCAACACCAGTAACTGGGGAGCTCCCAGTTCACTGGGCAGCAGCCCGCTATTCCAGGCCCGCGACGGCTCCAATAGAGTTCAACCCATCACCGCCCCGATGGCCGCGGCCTTGAACACCGATGGCAAAGCAATGGTCCTGTTTGGCACCGGCAGCTTCTACCAGACGACGGATACTGACCTGCAGCAGAACCAACGCATCGAGTCGTTCTACGGGATTATCGACTCAGGTGAGACAGTTACCCGTGCCAATCTCCTGGAGCAGAAAATTCTTGGGCAATCCAGCGTTGGCAGCAATAACCTGCGAGTTGTCAGCAACAATGCCATGACCACGGCGAAGAAAGGCTGGTACCTTGACCTGCTCTGGAAAGCTGCGGAGGGTGGCAGCGACACTCTCACCGGCGAACGGGTGGTATCTCGCCCAATACTCCGGGGCGGCGGCGTGACCTTCACCTCACTGACACCTTCCAGCGACCCCTGCACTGGCGGGGGCATCAGCTGGATCATGGCCTTGGATGCCCTGGGCAACGGTCGGCTGGCCTACAACTACTTCGACGCCAACGGAGATGGTGTGATCAACGATAACGATTACTACACCGACAGTGCCGGTAACAAGATTCCCTATTCGGGAATCAGCGACTCGACCGATGGCGTCATCAAGACCCCGAGCTTCTTCAACAAGGACGAGGGTGATGACCTGATCTGTTATGTCGGCTCCAAGGGTGGTGAGCCGCAGTGCTCTCCAGTTCCGCCTGGAAACCGTACTTCCGGACGACTGTCCTGGCGAGAAGTGAATCGATAATGGAGAAAGAAGTGATGCATTCGTTTGGGCACAAAATCACTAGCCAACAGCGCAGCCGTGGTTTTACGCTAATTGAACTGATGGTCGTGGTCACCATCATTGCCATCATCTCCGCAATAGCCTACCCGTCCTATCAGGAGTACGTGAGGAAAGCACGCCGAGCGGATGCCGAAGCATCGCTCATGGAGCTTTCCCAGTTCATGGAGCGCTACTACACCGCCAACGGTCGCTATACCACCAGCGCGAACGCAGCGATCGGTCTTCCCTTTAGCGAATCCCCCAAGGATGGGGCGACCAAATACTATACTCTGGCGTTCTCCGGAACTCCGACAGCAACCACCTATGTGTTGAGTGCGACGCCTAAAGGTGCGATGTCCGGCGACACATGCGGCACACTGACGCTAAGTAACACCGGTGTAAAAGGACAAGGCAGCGGAGCAACCTTGAGTGATTGCTGGCGTCGCTAGCTGCCAGCAAGAGCGCCCCTGAAAAAGCCCGATCAGTTGATCGGGCTTTTTCTTCTCCGGACTTTGGCCCTGGCTCAGAGCGCCTTGACCCGCAACTCCTTGGGCATCGAGAAGGTAATGTTCTCCTCCCGCCCATCCAGCTCCACCTCGGGCTCCGCGCCCCAGTCGCGCAGTTGCTGGATCACGCCGCGTACCAGCACTTCCGGAGCCGAGGCGCCGGCGGTGATGCCGATGCGTTGCACGCCGTCGAACCATTCCCTCTGCATGTCCTCGGCGCCGTCGATCAGGTAACCGGGGGTACCCATGCGCTCGGCCAGCTCACGCAAGCGGTTGGAGTTGGAGCTGTTCGGGCTGCCGACCACCAGCACCAGGTCGCACTGGTCGGCCAGTTCCTTCACCGCGTCCTGGCGGTTCTGGGTGGCGTAGCAGATGTCGTTCTTGCGCGGGCCCTGGATGTGCGGGAATTTCGCGCGCAGGGCATCGATGACCTTGGAGGTGTCGTCCATCGATAGGGTGGTCTGGGTGACGAAATGCAGCGCTTCGGGATTGCGCACTTCCAGCGCGGCGACGTCTTCCTCGTCTTCCACCAGGTAGATGGCGCCACCATTGGAGGCGTCGTACTGGCCCATGGTGCCTTCGACTTCAGGGTGGCCTTCGTGGCCGATCAGGATGCACTCGTGGCCGTCGCGGCTGTAGCGCACGACCTCCATGTGTACCTTGGTCACCAGCGGACAGGTGGCGTCGAAGACTTTCAGGCCGCGATTCTCGGCTTCCTTGCGCACCGCCTGGGAGACCCCGTGGGCGCTGAAGATGACGATGGTGTCGTCCGGCACCTGGTCGAGTTCCTCGACGAACACGGCGCCGCGGTTGCGCAGGTTCTCCACCACGAACTTGTTGTGGACCACTTCATGGCGCACGTAGATCGGTGGCCCGAAGACGTCGAGGGCGCGGTTGACGATCTCGATCGCCCGGTCGACGCCGGCGCAGAAGCCGCGGGGATTGGCGAGTTTGATTTGCATGGTGGCCTCGGGTGCTACGCAAGCCGGCCCACGAGGGGCCGCCAGGAATACTTCGTCTCAAGCGCAACGGCCCGCCGGCGGCGGGCCGTGCAGCCGGTCAGGCTGGTTGTACGTCGATGATATCGACTTCGAACGACAGGGTTTTACCGGCCAGCGGATGGTTGAAGTCGATGGTGACGTGCTGCTCGTCGAACTCTTTCACGACGCCCGGCAGCTCGGTCTTGGCGGCATCGTTGAAGATCACCAGCAGGCCCTCGGCCAGCTCCATGTCCTGGAACTGGTCGCGCGGCATGACCTGTACGTTGGCCGGGTTCGGCTGGCCGAAGCCATTCTCGGGCTCGATGGTCAGGGTGCGCTTGTCGCCGGCCTTGAGGCCGAACAGTGCCTGCTCGAAGCCCGGCAGCAGGTTGCCGTCGCCGACCTTGAAGGTGGCCGGCTGCTTCTCGAAGGTGCTGTCGACGACGTTGCCGTCATCGAGTTTCAGGGCGAAATGCAGGGTGACCTTCGAGTCGCCGCCGATGCGCTGAATGGTGTCAGAGGAATCAGCCATTGGCGGTCTCTCCGGAATTCTTCGATTTGAACATATCCAGCGCCAGCATGATGGCGCCGACGGTGATGGCGCTGTCGGCCAGGTTGAAGGCCGGGAAGCGCCACTGGTCCTGCCAGTGGACCAGGATGAAGTCCACCACGTGGCCCAGGACCATGCGGTCGTACAGGTTGCCCAGCGCGCCGCCCAGCACCAGGGCCAGGGCGATGGCCAGCCAGGTCTCGCCGCGCTTCAAGCGCTTGAGCCAGACCAGCAGCACGACGCTGACCACGATGGCGATCAGGGCGAACAGCCAGCGCTGCCAGCCCGAGCTGTCGGCGAGGAAGCTGAACGCGGCGCCGGTGTTGTAGGCGAGGGTCCAGCTGAACAGGTCGGGGATGACCACGATCTGCTGGTACATGGTCAGTTCGGCCTGGAAGAAGGCCTTGGTGACCTGATCCAGGACGAACACTACCACGGTGATCCACAGCCAGGGCAGGCGGCCGAAGCGATCGGCATTAGGCATAGTGACGCACCTCGCCCGCGCCATCGATGTTCTCGACGCAGCGACCACAGAGTTCCGGGTGCGCGGTGTGGCTGCCCACGTCGGCGCGGAAGTGCCAGCAACGGCCGCACTTGGCGTGGGCGGACTTGACCACCTTCAGCTTCAGACCCGGCAGCTCGCTTTCGACCGCATCGGCCGGCGCATCGGCCAGCGGCGCGACGGTGGCGGCCGAAGTGATCAGCACGAAGCGCAGCTCGTTGCCCAGTTTCTCCAGGCGCTTGGCCAGGGAGTCCTCGGCGTAGAGGGTGATCTCGGCCTGCAGGTTGCCGCCAATGGTCTTGGCGCTGCGCAGGTTTTCCAGCTCCTTGTTCACGGCGGCCTTGGCAGCCATGACTTCGTCCCAGTAGGTGCGGTCCAGTTCGGCGTCGGCCGGCAGCTCGGAGAGACCGTCGTACCAGGTGCTGAGCATCACCGACTCGGCGCGCTCACCCGGCATGAAGCTCCAGATTTCCTCGGCGGTGAAGGCCATGATCGGCGCGATCCAGCGCACCAGGGCCTCGGCGATGTGGAACAGCGCAGTCTGGCAGGAACGGCGGGCAACGCTGTTCGCCTGGGTGGTGTACTGGCGGTCCTTGATGATGTCCAGGTAGAAACCGCCCAGCTCCTGCACGCAGAAGTTGTGCACCTTGGAGTAGACGTTCCAGAAGCGGTAGTCGCGGTAGGCCTCTTCCAGTTCGCGCTGCAGTTGCAGGGCGCGGTCGATGGCCCAGCGGTCCAGGGCCAGCAGTTGGTCTTTGGGCAGCAGGTCCTTGGCCGGGTCGAAGCCGGACAGGTTGGACAGCAGGAAGCGCGTGGTATTGCGGATACGACGGTAGGCGTCGGCGCTGCGCTGGAGGATCTGCTGGGAAACGGCGATCTCGCCGGAGTAGTCGGTGGAGGCGACCCACAGGCGCAGGATGTCGGCGCCCATGCTGTCGATCACGGTCTGCGGCACCACGGTGTTGCCCAGGGATTTGGACATCTTGCGGCCGGACTCGTCCACGGTGAAACCGTGGGTCAGCAGCTGGCGGTACGGCGCGTGGCCGTCGATGGCGCAGCCGGTCAGCAGGGACGAGTGGAACCAGCCGCGGTGCTGGTCGGAGCCTTCCAGGTAGAGGTCGGCGGCCGGGCCGCTGGCATGGCCGAGCTCGGCGTGGGAGCCGCGCAGCACGTGCCAGTGGGTGGTGCCGGAGTCGAACCAGACATCCAGGGTGTCGTTGATCTTGTCGTACTGCGCGGCTTCATCGCCCAGCAGTTCGGCGGCGTCGAGCTTGAACCAGGCCTCGATGCCTTCCTTCTCGACGCGCTGGGCGACGGCTTCCATCAGCTCGACAGTGCGCGGGTGCAGCTCGCCGGTGGCCTTGTGCAGGAAGAACGGGATCGGCACGCCCCAGTTGCGCTGACGCGAGATGCACCAGTCCGGACGGCCGGCGATCATGCCGTGCAGGCGCGCCTGGCCCCAGTTGGGCACGAACTCGGTCTGGGTGATGGCTTCCAGCGCGCGCTCGCGCAGGGTGGCGCCGGTCTGCGGCTGCTTGTCCATGCCGACGAACCACTGCGCGGTGGCGCGGTAGATCAGCGGGGTCTTGTGGCGCCAGCAGTGCATGTAGCTGTGGCTGATGCTGGCGTGCTTGAGCAGCGCGCCGACTTCATCGAGCTTGGCGACGATATTCGGGTTCGCCTTCCAGATGAACTGGCCGCCGAAGAATGGCAGGTCGGTCACGTAGACGCCATTGCTCTGCACCGGGCTGAGGATGTCGTCGTTGCTCATGCCGTACTGCTTGCAGGTACGGAAGTCGTCCTCGCCGTAGGCCGGGGCGGAGTGAACCACGCCGGTGCCGGCGCCCAGCTCGACGTACTCGGCCAGGTAGACCGGCGAGAAGCGCTCGTAGAACGGATGGCGGAAGCGGATCAGGTCCAGCGCTTCACCCTGTGCGGTGGCGATGACCTGGCCTTCCAGGCCGTAGCGTTGCAGGCAGGACTCGACCAGTTCCTCGGCCAGCACCAGCAGGCGTTCGCCAGTGTCGACCAGCGCGTAGGTGAATTCGGGATGGACGTTCAGCGCCTGGTTGGCCGGGATGGTCCAGGGAGTGGTGGTCCAGATGACGATGGCGGTGGGCTTGGGCAGGCTGGCCAGACCGAAGGCGGCGCCCAGCTTGTCGGCATCCTCAACCGGGAAGGCGACGTCGATGGCGTCAGACTTCTTGTCGGCGTACTCGACTTCCGCTTCTGCCAGAGCCGAGCCACAGTCGAAGCACCAGTTCACCGGCTTCAGGCCCTTGAACACGAAGCCCTGCTTGACCATCTCGGCGAGGGCGCGGATTTCGCCGGCCTCGTTGGAGAAGTTCATGGTCTTGTAGGGATTGTCCCACTCGCCCAGCACGCCCAGGCGGATGAAGTCGGCCTTCTGCCCTTCGATCTGCTCGGCGGCGTACTCGCGGCACAGCTCGCGGGTCTTGTCCGCGGGCAGGTTCTTGCCGTGGGTGGTTTCGACCTTGTGCTCGATCGGCAGGCCGTGGCAGTCCCAGCCCGGCACGTAGGGGGCGTCGTAGCCGGCCAGGGTCTTGGAACGGACGATGATGTCCTTGAGGATCTTGTTGACCGCGTGACCGATATGGATGCTGCCGTTGGCGTAGGGCGGGCCATCGTGCAGGATGAATTTCGGGCGACCTTCGCCAATCTTCCGCAGCTTCTGGTACAGGCCAATGTCGCTCCAGAGCTTGAGGGTTTGCGGCTCGCGCTGCGGCAGGCCGGCTTTCATCGGGAAGTCGGTTTCGGGAAGGTTCAGAGTGGCTTTGTAATCGGTCATCTCAGGGCCTGTTCAGGATCTTCAATCAAGCGGTTGGCCCAGCCAGTAGGCTCGGGCGGCGGCGATGTCGGCGAGGATGGCCGCCTTGAGCGCCTCGAGCGAGGCGAAACGCTGCTCATCACGCAGCTTCTCGTGGAACGTGATATCCAGGTGCTGGCCGTACAGATCGCCGGCGAAATCCAGCAGATGCACTTCCAGGTGGGGCCGGCCATCGCCATTCACCGACGGCCGGGTGCCGATGTTGGCGACCCCGTTGCGACGCTGGCCGGCCACGAGGGTGCTGACCAGGTAAACGCCATTGAGCGGCGCCTTGCGGCGCTTGAGCTGGATGTTCGCGGTGGGCGAACCCAGCGTGCGACCCAGCTTCTGCCCGTGCAGCACGCGGCCGCTCAGGCGGTATGGGCGACCCAGCAGGCGCTCGGCCATGTGCAGGTCGCCGTCGGCCAGGTCCTTGCGGATACGCGAGCTGCTCACGCGCATGCCGTCGACTTCCACGGTGGTCGCGGCTTCGACGGTAAAGCCTTGCTCCGCGCTGGCCTTGACCAGGAAGGCGAAGTCGCCGGAACGGTCGCAGCCGAAGCGGAAATCATCGCCCACTTCCAGATGGCGGACCCGCAGGCCCTCCACCAGCACCTGGCGGACGAACTCGGCGGCCGACAACTCGCGCAGGCGACGGTTGAAAGCCAGGCAGAGTACGAAATCGACGCCATACTGACGCAGCAGTTCAAGCTTCTCGCGCAGGCGGGTCAGGCGCACCGGAGCGGCATCCGGGGCGAAGTACTCGCGCGGTTGCGGCTCGAAGATCACCACGCAGCTGGGCACGCCCAGCTCCAGCGAACGCTCGCGCAGACGCCCCAGGATCGCCTGGTGGCCGAGATGGACGCCGTCGAAATTACCGATGGTGGCGACACAGCCCCCGGACAGGGGCCGCAGGTTGTGAAGGCCTCGAAGCAGCTGCATAGCGCGCGTATTGCTCAGAAAGTGGTCGATTATACCCGCACCCGTCGCCGCGCGACAGGCAAAATGCCGTCGCCGCAAACGGATGCAATGCTTTGTCCGGCGAAGGCTACAGCACCGCGCGGCGGGAGAAGTCCCGCAGGCGGAAGCCCAGCAGTGCGAGCATACCGAAATAGGCGACCACGCCGGCCACCACCAGCGCGCCCAGGCGCACCAGGCGAATCGGCATACCGCCCTGATCCCAGGCGGGCATGAGGTACATCATGCCGACCAGCACGGCGCACATCACCAGTACAGATACGACTAATTTGGCGATGAACCTGCCCCAGCCCGCCTGCGGCTCGAACAGCTGCTGCTTGCGCAACTGCCAGAACAGCAGGCCGGCGTTCAGGCAGGCCGCCAGGCTGATCGCCAGGGCCAGGCCCGCGTGCTTGAGCGGGCCGATGAACACCAGGTTCATCAACTGGGTGGAGGCCAGGGTGAACAGTGCGATCTTCACCGGCGTCTTGATGTTCTGCCGCGCGTAGAAGCCCGGCGCGAGCACCTTCACCAGAATGATGCCGAGCAGGCCGACCGCGTAGGCGATCAGCGCGTGCTGGGTCATCAGCGCATCGTGGGCGCTGAACTTGCCGTACTGGAACAGCGCGACGGTCAGCGGCTCGGCGATCACCGCCAGGGCCAGGGAACACGGCAGCACCAGCAGGAAGCACAGGCGCAGGCCCCAGTCCATCAGGCGCGAATATTCGTGGCGGTCGTCGCTGGCGTAGGTCTTGGCCAGCGACGGCAGCAGGATGGTGCCCAGCGCCACGCCGAGCACGCCGGAGGGCAGCTCCATCAGGCGGTCCGCGTAATACATCCAGGACACGGAGCCCGCCACCAGGAAGGAGGCGAAGATGGTGTTGATGATCAGCGAAATCTGGCTGACCGAGACGCCCAGGATCGCCGGGCCCATCTGCTTCATCACGCGCCAGACGCCGGAATCGCGCAGGCTGATGCGCGGCAGCACCAACATGCCGATCTTCTTCAGGTGCGGCAGCTGATAGAGCAGCTGCGCCAGGCCACCGGCCAGCACCGCCCAGCCCAGCGCCATGATCGGCGGGTCGAAATACGGCGTCAGGAACAGCGAGAACAGGATCATGCTGACGTTGAGCAACGTCGGCACAAAGGCGGGCACCGAGAAGCGGTTCCAGGTATTGAGGATCGCCCCCGCCAGCGAGGCCAGCGAGATCAGCAGAATATAAGGAAAGGTCACCCGCAGCAGGGAACTGGTGAGCTCGAATTTCTCCGGCGAATCGACGAAGCCGGGCGCCGTCACCCATATCACCCACGGCGCGGCAAGGATGCCCAGCGCGGTGACCAGCGCAAGGATCAGCGTCAGCAGGCCGGACACATAGGCGATGAAGGTGCGCGTCGCCTCCTCGCCCTGCTGGGTCTTGTACTCCGCCAGGATCGGGACGAAAGCCTGGGAGAACGCGCCCTCGGCGAAGATCCGGCGCAGCAGGTTGGGCAACTTGAAAGCGACGAAGAAGGCGTCGGTGGCCATGCCGGCACCGAACATGCGGGCGACTATGGTGTCGCGCACGAAGCCGAGCACCCGCGAGATCATGGTCATCGAGCTGACCGCGGCCAGCGACTTGAGTAGGTTCATAGCGTCCAGAACTGGTAGAATGGCCGACCCTGCCGGGCGCGGCACTGGCCTTGGGCGAAAGCTCAGCCGCCAGGCGAAGCGCAGCAGTGTAGGGCCGCAGGGCGAATAAATCACCCTGTCCGCCAGCCAGTGTGCGCCCGTCGCACCACTCGTCGGCAGCGGCTCATACCCTTGACAAGGCCCTGATGCAACGGCATTATTCGCGGCCTTAATTTATTCGCAACATCCCAAGTTTTTTTCGAGGAGCTCGACGGTGGCCAACACACCTTCCGCCAAAAAACGCGCCAAACAGGCTGAGAAGCGTCGCAGCCACAACGCCAGCCTGCGTTCCATGGTTCGTACCTACATCAAGAACGTAGTCAAAGCAGTCGACGCCAAGGACCTGCCGAAGGCCCAGGCCGCTCTGGTTGCTGCAGTACCGGTCATCGACCGCATGGCCGACAAAGGCATCATCCACAAGAACAAGGCCGCTCGCCACAAGAGCCGCCTGAACGCCCACGTGAAGGCCCTGGCCACCGCGTAAGCGTTCCGTTCTTGAAAAACCGGCCTCAGGGCCGGTTTTTTATTGCCTGCGATTTGCCTATTGGGAACTTATCCACAGGTGCACTTTCTACGGGCAAAAAGAAAGGGCGGTCAATCCGCCCTTCTTCGTCTTACTTTTCAGGCCACGGCATAATCGGAATCGCCGTCACCGCATTCTGCGGACTGCCCTCGATGACGCGGTCGCTGTAGACCAGATAGACCAGCGCATTGCGCTTCTTGTCGAAGAAACGCACCACCTGCATGGTCTTGAACACCAGGGACGTGCGCTGCTGGAAGACCACCTCGCCATCCTTCAGCTCACCAGAGAATCGGATCGGCCCGACTTGACGACAGGAGATCGACGCTTCGGCGCGATCCTCCGCCAAACCCAGCCCACCCTTCACACCGCCGGTCTTGGCGCGCGACAGGTAACAGCTGACGCCTGCCACCTTCGGATCATCGAAAGCCTCGACGACTATCTTGTCGTTCGGCCCAACCCACTTGAAGACGGTGGACACTTCACCGATCACATCGGCCCGAGCCAATGCCGGCAACAACAGCAATGCAGCGATCAATCCCTTGCGCATGCGAGTACCCCTCAGACCAGAACCAGGTTGTCGCGGTGCACCAGCTCCGGCCCATCGACATAGCCCAGCAGGCCCTCGATGGCATCGGTCGGCTGGCCAATGATCTTCTGCGCCTCTAGTGCACTGTAGTTCGCCAGCCCGCGAGCGATTTCGCGCCCCTGCTGATCCACACAGACCACCATCTCGCCGCGACGGAAGCTGCCCTGCACAGCCTTCACACCGACCGGCAGCAGACTCTTGTGATCCTGAGCAACGGCCTTGACCGCACCATCATCCAGCACCAATGTGCCGCGCATCTGCAGGTGGCCGGCCAGCCACTGCTTGCGCGCCGCCTTGCGGCTCTGTTCGGGAGTCAGCAGCGTGCCGAGACGCTCGCCAACACGCAAGCGATCCAGCACACGCTCGATACGACCGCCAACGATAACGGTATGCGCGCCGGAACGCGCCGCCAGACGGGCCGCACGCAGCTTGGTCTGCATACCACCACGCCCCAGCGCACCACCAGTGCCGCCAGCGACCGCATCCAGCGCCGAATCATCGGCACGCGCCTCGAAAATCAGCTGCGCGTCGGGATTATTGCGCGGGTCGGCATCGAACATACCGTCACGATCAGTGAGGATCACCAGCAGGTCAGCCTCGACCAGGTTGGCCACCAGCGCCGCCAGGGTGTCGTTGTCGCCGAAACGGATTTCGTCGGTGACCACGGTGTCGTTCTCGTTGATCACCGGAATCACGCCGAGATCGACCAGCGTGCGCAGGGTATTACGGCCGTTCAGGTAGCGCTTGCGGTCGGATAGGTCGTCATGGGTCAGCAACACTTGCGCGGTCTGCAGGCCATGCACAGCGAAGCTGGACTCCCAGGCCTGCACCAGCCCCATCTGCCCCACGGCAGCGGCGGCCTGCAGCTCATGCATGTCGCTAGGTCGGGAAGCCCAACCCAGGCGACTCATGCCTGCCGCGACGGCGCCCGAGGACACCAGAACCAGCTCGACGCCCGCGCGATGCAGCGCGACCATCTGCTCGACCCAAACCGCCATGGCATCGCGATCCAGACCGCGACCATCGGCGGTCAGCAACGCACTGCCAATCTTGACTACCCAGCGCTTGGCGCCAGTTACCTTCTCACGCATACCCTCAACCTTAGAACCTGTCCAATGTCTGCCTGCGCTTGCCCATACTGCGTTAAAGCAGGCTCAAAATGCTCATTTACCACTCGTAAACTGCGCTTTTTCACCTGCTTTTGCCTTGCCTGAGCTGCGCTCGGCGAGACGCTGAACAGGCTCTAGAAGTCAGGCTTCAGACGTTTCATCCGGACCGGCGGGCGCCGCTCCGATCAAGGCACGTAGAAGATTTCCGGCCCATCGCCGTCGTCTTCGTCATCCTCGAAATCATCGTCGTCCACATCGTCGACATTCTTCAGACCGGAACGGCGCAGAGCACGGGCGTCGTCCAGAGCCTGCAGACGAGCACGAGCCTCGTCTTCGATGCGCTGATCCAGGGCCGCCAGGGCTTCGCCGTAGGCCGGCTCTTCCTCGATGCGCAGGGTGCGCTCGTCGAGGTATTTCATGATGTCCTGGCTCAGCTTCTCGGTGCCTTCACGCTCCAGGGCGGAGATCACATAGACCGGACCTTCCCAACCCAGGCGCTCGACCACGGCCTGCTTGCGACGCTCCTGCTCCTCGGGCTCGAGGATCTGGTCCATCTTATTCAGCACCAGCCAACGGTCGCGCTCGGTCAGCGCCGGACTGAACTTCTCCAGCTCGTGGACAATGGTTTCCGCGGCATCGGCCGGATCGCTTTCATCCAGCGGCGCCATGTCGACGATATGCAGCAGCAGACGGGTACGCGCCAGGTGCTTGAGGAAGCGGATCCCCAAGCCAGCGCCTTCGGCAGCACCTTCGATCAGGCCAGGAATGTCGGCGACCACGAAGCTCTTGAAGCGGCCGACACTGACCACGCCCAGGTTCGGAACCAGAGTGGTGAAGGGATAGTCGGCAACCTTCGGCTTGGCGGCGGAAACCGCGCGAATGAAGGTGCTCTTGCCGGCGTTCGGCAGGCCGAGCAGACCGACATCTGCCAGCACCTTCAACTCCAGCTTGAGGTCACGCGCGTCGCCGGGCTTGCCCGGAGTGGTCTGGCGCGGCGCGCGGTTGGTGCTGGACTTGAAACGGGTATTACCCAGGCCATGCCAGCCACCCTGGGCAACCATGATGCGCTGGCCCGCAACGGTCAGGTCACCGATGATTTCCTGGGTATTGGCATCGATGATGGTGGTACCGACCGGCACGGGCAGGACGAGATCGTCACCCTTGGCGCCAGTGCAGTCCTTGCTGCCGCCGTTCTCGCCACGCTGGGCGTCGAAACGACGGGTGTAGCGGTAGTCCACCAGGGTATTCAGGTTCTCGTCGGCCTCGAGATACACCGAGCCGCCGTCGCCACCGTCACCGCCGTTGGGACCGCCTTTCTCGATGAACTTCTCGCGGCGGAAGCTCATGAGGCCGTTGCCGCCGTCACCGGCTTTCACGTGGATGGATACTTCGTCGACGAATTTCATTGCGAACGCCTCCCGCCTAGCGGCGGGTTGAAAATAAGAAAAGGAGCATAGGATACAGCCAAGTCCACGCAAACGCCCGAACCGACGGCACCTCGCCTGGAAACGCCAGAAACAAAAAAGCCCCGTCGCGAGACAGGGCTTTTTCAGTGAGAGCTCGCTTAGGCAGCGACGACGCTTACATAGCGACGGCCAAAGGCGCCTTTCACTTCGAACTTGATCACGCCGTCGACTTTAGCGAACAGGGTGTGATCCTTGCCCATGCCAACGCCGTAGCCAGCGTGGAACTGGGTGCCGCGCTGACGCACGATGATGTTGCCTGCTTTCACAGCCTGGCTACCGAACAGCTTCACGCCAAGGCGTTTGCTTTCTGAGTCGCGGCCGTTGCGGGTACTACCGCCAGCTTTTTTGTGTGCCATGAGTCAATTCTCCTGAAGAGGAATTAGGCCTGGATGCCGGTGATCTTGATTTCAGTGAACCACTGGCGGTGGCCCTGACGCTTCATGTGGTGCTTGCGGCGGCGGAACTTGATGATGCGCACTTTGTCGTGACGGCCGTGGGAAACCACTTCCGCGGTCACTTTCGCGCCTTCTACCACCGGCAGGCCGATCTTGACGTCATCGCCGTTGGCGACCAGCAGGATGCGATCCAGGTTGATCGCTTCGCCGGTGGCGACGTCGAGTTTTTCGACCTTGAGGAATTCGCCTTCGGTGACTTTGTATTGCTTGCCACCAGTAACAATTACTGCGTACATCTGGATGTCTCCGTTAGACCTGCTCACCCGACGCTTTATAGAAAGAGGAATCGGTCGGCATGGCTGCATGGGGCCGGAAAGGACGCCCGTGCAATTGCGTAAGGCAGGATATGCCAGGGAAGTTCGGGGCCGCGATTCTACGCAAACGCTCGGCGCGGATCAAGCCCCATGGGGCCTCGCCTTGACAGGTCTTCCCCGCGGCACCTAGCATGCCGCGCAATCTACGAGGAGCGCTGTCTTTAATGCAACCCCAGGCTTTCTATCGCGTGGTGGCGGACGACTTCACCGCCGTCGACGGCATCATCCGTCGCCAACTCACTTCCCGCGTTCCCCTGGTGGAAAAGATCGGCGACTACATCATCTCCGCTGGCGGCAAGCGCCTGCGCCCGCTGCTGGTGCTCCTCTCGGGCAAGGCACTGGGCTATTCGGGCGACGACCTGAAGCTGCTGGCCGCCACCATCGAATTCCTGCACACCTCCACCCTGCTGCATGACGACGTGGTCGACGCCTCCGGCCTGCGCCGCGGTCGCGCCACCGCCAATGCCCAGTGGGGCAACGCGCCGAGCGTGCTGGTGGGCGATTTCCTGTATGCACGCTCCTTCGAAATGATGGTCGAACTGGGCTCGATGCCGGTGATGCGCATCATCTCCCAGGCTACCCGCGTGATCGCCGAAGGCGAAGTGCTGCAGCTGTCCAAGGTCCGCGACGCCAGCACCACCGAAGAAACCTACATGGAAGTCATTCGCGGCAAGACCGCGATGCTTTTCGAAGCCTCTACCCACAGCGCCGCCGCACTGGCCAACGCCCAGCCGGAGCAATCCGAGGCGCTGCGACTGTTCGGTGATGCCCTGGGTATCGCCTTCCAGCTGGTGGACGACCTGCTCGACTACCGCGGCGATGCCGCCAGCCTGGGCAAGAACGTCGGCGACGACCTCGCCGAAGGCAAGCCGACCCTGCCGCTGATCGCCACCATGCGCGATGGCACCCCGGATCAGGCGGCACTGGTGCGCAAGGCCATCCAACAGGGCGGCAGCCAGGACCTGGAAGGCATCCGCGCCGCCGTGGAAGCCGCCGGCGCGCTGGACTACACCGCCAAACTGGCGCGCGAGTATGCCGCCCGCGCCATCGAGCACCTCAAGGCGCTGCCGGACAATGAACACCGCGCCGCGCTGATCGAGCTCGCGGAATTCTCGGTCGCCCGCACGCACTGATGCGCCGCTTCACAAAGGCCCGCCCCGGTTCGCCGCGGCGGGCTTTTTGTTGCCTGCCCGTTGATCGGGAACAATAGATCGTCACCGGCGCGAAATTTTTTCCAATTCAGGCTTGCTATTGAGATAATAAGAATTATTCTCATTAAACGGTCTGCACGGAGGAACATGCCATGACCTACATGATCGACGCCTGGCTGGATCGCCCGCACCCCTATCTGCGCATCCTGCATCGGGACACCGGGGAAGTCTGCGCGGTGCTGGAAGAAGAGGCCCTGGATGAGCTGCGCGAACAGGGCGGCCTGGAGCTGTCCGAGCTCAGCACCAGCGAACCGCTGGTGCTCAAGGAACTGGTGCGCAACCTGTTCCTGTTCTGTTACGCCCGCGCACTGCGCTAGGCAAAAGCCTGCGAGAGCGAGCGTGCTCGCAAAGAGCTCCGCACCAACGTCACCAGGTTCGCGAGCAAGGTCGCTCCTACAAAAACGCGGGTGCACCTGAACGATTGTGGCGGCGCAGGACGCGTCGCCAGTGCTCCGCCGCCCGGGAGGCGGATGCACAAAGGGGCGCCGGAGCGCCCCTTTTCCTGCGGAGCGGCCAGGGATGGCACTCCGCAGTGAACCCTCGTGGGATCAGAGGATTTCCAGCAGCTCGACGTCGAACACCAGCACGCTGTGCGGCGGGATGCTGCCGACGGCCTGGCCGCCATAGGCCAGCTCGCTCGGCACGTGCAGGCGCCATTTGCTGCCGGCGTTCATCAGTTGCAGGGCCTCGACCCAGCCGGCAATCACGCCGCCCACCGGGAATTCGGCCGGCTGGCCGCGCTCGTAGGAGCTGTCGAAGACGGTGCCATCGACCAGGGTGCCGTGGTAGTGGGTGCGCACGGTGTCTTCGCGGGACGGCTTGGCGCCGTCGCCGCTGACCAGCACTTCGTACTGCAGGCCGGACGGCAGGACAGTGATGCCTTCGCGCTTGGCGTTTTCCACCAGGTAGTCGCGGCCAACGGCGGCGGCAGCTTCGGCTTTAGCCTGGGCTTCGGCCTGCATGCGCTCGCGGATTACCTGGAAGCTGGCGGACAGGGCTTCGCCCGGAACACGGCTTTCGGCGCCGGCGTAGGCGTCGGACAGGCCAGCGAGGATGGCGTCGAGGGTCATGCCCGGGACCGAGTTCTCGCGCAGCTGGTCGCCCAGCTGACGGCCGATACCGTAGCTGACGCGGGCTTCGTCGGTGGAAAGATTGAGTTCGCTCATGGCGGCGCTCCGCTGGGGGTTCAAAAAAGGGCCGCCAGCCTAGCACAGATGCACCGCCGCCCCCACCGTGCGAGCCTCGCGTAGCGGGACGGGCCCAGCGCCCGGGACCTAATGCAACGGGATGGTCACGCCCGCGCCGATGTCGCGCTCATCGTCCATGCCGCACATCTCGTCGTGCACCACGGCATGTACCAGATGGAAGGGGACACTGGGTAGCGCCCGGAGCACTTCACGCGCGTGGGCAACGGAGCGCACGCTGATGACGTGCCCGGCCTCGTCCTGAACCGGATAGAAACGGGCTCCCATGCGTGCTTCCAGCACGTAGATATCCCCCTCCAGCGACACCAGGTTGATCTCGTCGATGTCGCCGGCGACGGAGCGGCTGGTCAGTTCCTGCAGATTCATGTGCTGCACCTCCTGCGGATTGATCCACGCGGAAAGTCTTGACCAGCAGGCGCTCACCGCAAGGTGAAAACGCAACCGCCCGTCCGTTTTGCAACGGCCGGGCGGCGTGGATGGCGCAGCAGGGCTTCAGTGGTCGTGGCGCGTGGCCTTGTCCAGGTAGCCCATGGCGAAAGCCGAGAGGACGAAGGTGAGGTGCATGATCACGTACCACATCAGCTTGTTGTCTTCGATGTTCTTGGCGTCCATGAAGATGCGCAGCAGGTGGATCGAGGAGATCGCCACAATGGAAGCCGCCACCTTGTTCTTTAGCGAACTGGCGTCCATCTTGCCCAGCCAGCTGAGCTTTTCCTTGCCTTCGTCGATATCCAGCTGCGACACGAAGTTCTCATAGCCGGAGAACATCACCATCACCAGCAGGCCACCGACCAGCGCCATGTCGATCAACGACAGCAGCACCAGGATCAGGTCCGCCTCGGCGATGCTGAAGATGCTCGGCAGGATGTGGAAGATTTCCTGGAAGAATTTGATGGTCAGCGCCAGCAGGGCCAGCGACAGGCCGATGTAGATCGGCGCCAGCAGCCAGCGCGCGGCATACAGGGAGTTTTCGACGAAGCGTTCCATGGTTCTCGCAGGAATGGTCGTTGGGAAAGGGGCGGCCGCAGTATAGCGGATGACCTTTGCGAGTTATCCCGGCTTTCTATAGATAAATATGTCTGTGGATAAATAGGTAGGCGGCCGCGGTATGAAACCGTAGCGCCCAGGCGCCCCGCGGCTTTCAGTGGATCGTGCAGGGACTGCACAGTTCCTCTCCCGGCCTTGAAAGCCTCAACCCTCGGGGCGGAACTGGAAGTTGCCGACATGGCGCGAGCGCTCGCCGTTCAGGCGGCGCAGTTCGCCTTGCAGGTGCAACTGCCAGATGGGGGGATCGTCCGCCACGATGTAGCCCTGCTGGGCCAGGCAGTCGGAGATCGCCTCGAGCACACCTTCGGCCACGAAAGGCCCGCAGAACGGGCCCTGCGCCTTGATGGCGGTGGGCTGCGCACCGGACATGCCGGCGGCGCACAACAAAGTCCAGAGTCCATTCTCTCCGGCCAGCGGCCTGATCTCGCACTCAATGCGCGTGGTCAGCCCCAGACAGGGGCGGATAAGGCAGAGGTTACGCGGCATGGCGGCACCCTCGCGGTTGTCCTGAGATTGAGACTACACCCAGGTTCTGACACGCGAAAGTGCGGATTTATCCGGCCATCTTGCGGGCAACGGCGTGAAAATGGCGCCGGTGGAATGTCCCGCCCGGCGCCCTGCCCTGGCCGTCCTCAGTCGACGTCTTTCTTCTTGCGGGCGCGCTCTTTCTCTACGGGGGCCTTGTCCACCGGCACCTTCTCCACCTTCGGCTTGCTGACCGGCTTGGCGGCGACTGCCTCCTTCGCCGGCTTCTCCTTCTCGTCCTCATCCATGCCCAGCTCGGAAATTTCCTTCAGGCGTTCCACGACGCGGGCGTTGACGCTGCCCTTGGGGAAGTGGCCCTTGGCATCCGGCGCCCCCGCGGGCTCGCCGACCAGCAGGCTCAGCGCCTCGTCGGCCTGGCGCACGGCATAGATATGGAACTGACCGTTGCGCACCGCCTGCAGCACACGCTCGTCGAGCATCAGGGTGGCGACGTTGGCGCGCGGGATGATCACGCCTTGTTCGCCGGTCAGGCCGCGGGCCTCGCAGAGGCGGAAGAAGCCTTCGATCTTCTCGTTGACCCCGCCGACCGCCTGTACTTCGCCGAACTGGTTGATCGATCCGGTGATAGCGAAACACTGGCGCAGCGGCGTGCGCGACAGGGCAGAGATCAGCGTGCAGACCTCGCCCAGGGAGGCGCTGTCGCCGTCCACATAGCCGTAGGACTGCTCCAGCGCGATGCTCGCGGAAATCTCCAGGGGGAACTCCTGGGCGTAGCGGCTGCCAAGGTAGCCAGTAAGAATCATCACGCCCTTGGAGTGGATCGGCTGGCCGAGGTTGACCTCGCGCTCGATGTCGACGATGCCGCTGCCGCCCGGATAGACGGTGGCGGAAATGCGCGCCGGCATGCCGAAGGCCGAGTCGCCGACTTCCAGTACGGTCAGGCCGTTGCACTTGCCCACCGCGGCGCCTTCGCTGTCAATCAGGATGATGCCGGCGAGGATGTCGTCGAGAATCCGCGCCGAGACGCGACCAGTGCGGGTTTCCTTGGCTTTCAGGGCACGCTCGATGTGGCCCAGGTCGGTCACTTCCTGGCCGGCCAGCTGGCGGATGAAGTCCGCCTCGCTGACCAGTTGGAAGAGGTCGCCGATGCGCGCGGAAAGGCGGCCCTGGTGTTCGGCCAGGCGGGCGCTGTAGGTGGCCAGACGGGCCACGGCCTCACGGGTGAGCGGCGCCAGGCCCTCCTCCGAAGTGCGGGTCTTGAGCAACTGGGCGAACTGTTCGAGGCTGTCCTCGGCCAGCGGGATGTCCTCGTCGAAATCCACCAGTACGCGGAACATCTCCTGGAAATCCGGATCCAGGTCCTGCAGCGTGTAGTAGATCTGCCGCGAACCGATGATGATCACCTTGATGTGCAGCGGGATCACCTGCGGCGTCAGGCTCATGGCGGTCAGGCGGCCCAGTTCGGCCAGGGGCGACTCCATCTTCAGCTGTCGCGATTGTAGCGCGCGCTTGAGGGCATCCCAGACGAATGGCTCACTGAGCAGCTTCTCCGCCTCCAGCACCAGGAAACCGCCGTTGGCGCGGTGCAGCGCACCGGGGCGCAGCTGGCGGTAGCTGGTGTAGAGCGCGCCCTGGTCAGAGGCGTACTCGATACGGCCGAACAGGTTGTCGTAGGTCGGGTGAGACTCGAACACCACCGGCGCGCCACCGGTGGCATGGTGGGCGATCGCCTGGTTAGGCGCGTACTGCTCTTCCAGGCTCTGCTTGCGCTGCGGGTCGGTACGTTCGGAGTCCACCAGTTGGTCGACCACGGTCTTCAGCAGGTTGAGCTGCATGGCCTGCAGGTAGGCGCTGACCCCGGAGTTGTTGTTGTACTTCTCCACCAGCGGCGCCAGCAGCGGCTGCAGCGCGAGGGTGATGGTTTCCTCGTTGAGCTGGCGCAACTGGTTGCTGGACTCGCGCTTCCACTGCGGCAGGCTGGAGAGCTCCTCGTTGAGGTGTTCCTCCAGGTCGGCGATGTCGGCGTGGAAGCGCTCGCGCTCCTCTTCCGGCAGTTGGGCGAACTCGGCCTCATCCAGCGCCTTGCCGTCCTTCATCGGGGTGAACGCGATGTTGGCGCTGTCGCGGTACAGGGCGACTTCCTTCTCCAGCGCCAGGCGCTCGACGGTATCCAGGGCCTTGTCGTAGCGCTGGTTGAAGGCGCGATCGATGGCGCTCTTCTTCTGCTGGTAGGCCGGGTTCTCGAACACCGAGGGGAAGGTGGACAGCAGGTTGTCGATCAGGTGATCGATATCGGCGCCGAACTCGGCGGCACTGCCCGGTGGCAGCTCGATCACGCGCGGTTCGCGGGAGTCGTCGAAGTTGTTGACGTAGACCCAGTCGGCCGGGGTCGGCAGGCGCTTGCCCTCGGCCTTCAGGTAGCGCTGCACGAAGGAGAAGCGGCCCGTTCCGGGCTCGCCCATGACGAACACGTTGTAACCCGGACGCGGCATCGCCACGCCGAACTGCAGCGCCTCGACCGCGCGCTCCTGTCCGAGCACGCCCAGGAAAGGCTCCAGTTCTTCGGTGGTTTTGAAGGGAAACTGTTCGGGAGTGAAGGGACGGGTCAGTTCATCGGGCGCCAGGCGCAGGCCGGCAGCAACGGAATCGGGCATTGGAGGTCCTTGCTTCGAGCGGCGCGAGGCCGCGGAGATTCGTCCGCATTCTCGCGCCGCCCGCGCGCCACTGGCAAGGCAGTATTGGTGACAGTGTCAGTCCACTG
This sequence comes from Pseudomonas sp. AU12215, assembly GCF_001675465.2. Lineage (NCBI taxonomy): Bacteria > Pseudomonadati > Pseudomonadota > Gammaproteobacteria > Pseudomonadales > Pseudomonadaceae > Pseudomonas > Pseudomonas sp. AU12215. The sequence goes on along the minus strand of NZ_MACM02000021.1, from coordinate 35,360 downwards.
CGTCGGCGCAGCGCAGGCAGTGCTCAGCGGCAGGAAGGGCACGCAGGCGCCGCTCCTCGATGGCCTCGCCGCAGCGCGCGCACTCGCCATAGGTGCCGTCGGCCAGGCGCAGGCGCGCCATGCCCACCAGGCGCATGCCCGCCTCCGCCTCGGCCAGCAGGGCGCGCAGGACATCGTCGTTCTGCCGCTGCTGGGCCTGCTCGGCGAAGTCCGGCGAGTGGCTGCGACCCAGGTCGCGGCGAATGGCTTCGGCACGCTTGGAATACTCGGCCGCCAACTGGTCCAACGCTGGCCGCGGATCGAAATCGACCATGACTACATCCTCGCAAGGGGAACTGATTCAAGTGTGGTCGGTTCCAAGACTTCCGCCGCTGATGCCGATCAACAGCAAGCCATCCGAGCCCTTCAACCGGCCCCGGCCATACTGACTGCAGCAGCGGTTGCCTTGACACCCGCAAGGCATTGGAGAAAAGCTCTGGCAGGCGCTGTTTCGCTGTCAGCGACTGTTCAATGGTCCCCGACCTCAAAAAGAGAGAAAAACGATGAAAAGGATTCTGCTCGGTACCCTCCTCGCCACCGCCTCCCTGAGCGCTCTCGCCGATGCCCCCGGCAGCGACGGCTGCGGCTGGGGGAACATGCTGTTCAAGGGCCAGCGCGGCACTGCGACCCACGTCCTCGCCGCCACCACCAACGGCACCAGCGGCAACAACACCTTCGGCATGACCACCGGCACCAACGGCTGCCACACCAACGGCGCGCTGACCTATGGCGGCAAGCCGATGATCGTGCTCAGCAGCATGATGGACGAGCTGTCCGAAGACATGGCCAAGGGTGACGGCGAAGCGCTGACCACCTACGCCGTGGTACTGGGCGTGAAGCCCGAGGACCGTGCGCACTTCGCCCAGGTCACCCACGAGCACTTCGCACAGATCTTCAACAAGTCCGACGTCACCGCCGAGGACGTCTACGCCAACACCCAGGCCGTCCTGAAACAGGACAGCACCCTGGCCAAGTACGCCGAACAGGCCTGATGGCCAACGCGAGCCCGCCCGCTCCGGGCGGGCTCACCCTTCCCTTCCAGTAGCCCATTCGATGCCCAAACGCCTGTTGCCCTGGATGGCGCTGTGCGCCTGCACCCCACTGCTGGCTTCGCCGGCGATCGACTCACAACGCCTGCAGACGCTGGCTGACGAACCCTACTGGCTGGCCCTGGGTCACTACGAACACGCCAAGCTCGGCGGTTGGCGCAGCTTCGTCGACGACCCGAAGTTCTTCCTCGCCAAGGACGGTGATCGCCATCCGCAATCGGAACTGGCCGCCACCGTGAAGGCCCTCTACGCCCCGGCCAGCCTCGGCGACAAGCATGCCCAGTGCGTCTACCCGGCGCGCACCCGCTGGCTGCGCCAGCAGTTGCAGCTCGATGACCTGCCGGCGGTCGAGTGCAAGGAATTCACCACCTGGTACCACGACATCAACCCGCACAGCGCCGTGCTGGTGTTCCCGGCCGCCTACCTGAACAGCCCCTCCTCGATGTTCGGCCACACCCTGCTACGCATCGACCAGGCCGATGTCGACTCCGACAACACCGCCCTGCTCAGCTACGCGCTCAACTTCGGCGCCTACATCGAGGGCATGGACAACAGCATCCTCTATGCCTGGAAGGGCCTGATGGGCGGCTACCCCGGCCTGTTCGCCCTGGTGCCCTACCGCGAGAAGCTCTCGGAATACAGCCGCCTGGAGAATCGCGACCTCTGGGAATACCGCCTGAACCTGACGCCGGAAGAAACCGCGCGCATGGTCGAGCACGTCTGGGAGCTTAAGCAGATCCGCTTCAAGTACTACTTCTTCGACGAGAACTGCTCCTTCCGCCTGCTGGAGCTGCTGGAGATCGCCCGTCCCGGCACCGAGCTCACCGACCACTTCCCGCTCACCGCCATCCCCACCGACACCGTGCGCGCGGTGAAGGACGCCGGGCTGATCGATCGCGTGGACTACCGCCCCTCCCGCGAGCGCGAGCTGCTGGCCCGCGGCGAACCGCTGAGCCACGACGAGAAGGTACTGGCGCGACACATCGCCGACGACGACAGCCAGCTGCAGAGCCCCGAATTCGCCGCCCTGCCCCCTGACCGTCAGGCCCTGGTGCAGGACACCGCCTTCCGCCTGGTGCGCTACCGCGCCACTGGCCAGGAGCGCGACCAGTCCACCGCCTCGCGCAGCTACAACCTGCTCAAGGCGATCAACCGCAACCCGCCGCCGGCACTGGAGGTGGAGCGCCCCGGCCAGCCGGAGAACGGCCACGAGTCGCGCACCTGGCAACTGGGCGCCGGCAGCCGCGACGGCGAAGCCTTCGCCCAGTACGGCCTGCGCATGGCCTACCACGACCTCGACGACAACGCCTATGGCTTCCCGCTGGGCGCGCAGATCGAGATCGGCCAGCTCAAGCTGCGCCAGTACGAAGGCAACCGCTGGCAACTGCAGCAACTGGACCTGGTCACCATCCGCTCCATGACGCCGCGCAACGAGCTGCTGCAACCGCTGTCCTGGCAGGTCGCCGGCGGCTGGGAACGGGTGATCGGCAAGCACAGCGACAACGACCACGACACCCTGGTCGGCCACCTGAACGGCGGCGCCGGCGGCAGCTGGAAACTGACCGACGATCTGCAGGCCTACGCCCTGGGCACTGCACGCATCGAGAACAACCCGGACTTCGCCGCCACTATCGCCCCGGCCATGGGCTTCGACACCGGCGTGCTGTGGAGCAACCCGCTGGGCAACCTCAGCCTCGAAGGCAAGGGCGACTTCTTCCACAACGGCGAAGTGCGCCGCACCCTGAGCTTCGGCCAGCAGGTGGAACTGGGCCGCAACCTGGGGCTGCGCCTGTCCGCCCAGCGCGAGTTCAGCCACGAGGCCAGCCCGCGCAACGAGGTGATGCTGGAGCTGCGCTGGTACCACTACTGAGGCGCATTGCGCCTCAGCCCCTCAACGACGCCCAATCCAGGCCGAAGCGCGCCAGGTACTTGCGCAGGCGATCGGCGTCGTTGGGGTTCTGCTTTTCCTGGCGCGAGACCGCGAACAGCTGACGACCGGCGTCGGACAGGCTGCGTGCCTGCCGGCAGACGCCGATTACCGCTTCCAGTTGCAGGCGGTCGAACAGGTCCAGCGCCTCGGCGCCCTCCCCCAGCAAAGGCTGCAGCAGGCTTTCCGCCTGGGTGGCGCCCCAGGAGCGGCGTAGCCGGCCGATCTCTTCCTCGACCAGCGCCTCGTCGACCCGCCCGCTGTCGGCCAGGGTCGCCATGCGCGTGATGGACGCCGACAGCTCGCGGAAGTTGCCGCTCCACGGCGCCTGCGGCGAATTGGCGAAGGCCAGGTAGCGCATGCGCGCTTCGCGGTTGAAGCGCACCAGCCGGCCCTGCTCGCGAGCATGGCGCTCCAGCTCGAAATCGATGTTCGGCTCGATGTCCTCGCGGCGCCCGGCCAGGCCCGGCAGGTCGAAGGTCCAGAGATTGATGCGGGCGAACAGGTCCTCACGGAACAGCCCTTCGGCGACGCGTTCGCGCAGGTCGCGGTGGGTACCGGCGATCAGCTGGAAATCGCTGCCCACCTCGCGGTCCGAGCCCAGCGGGAAGAAACGCTTCTCCTCGATGGCCTTGAGCAGCATGGCCTGCTCGTCCAGACCCAGCTCACCGATCTCGTCGAGGAACAGCATGCCGCCGTCCGCCGCACGCAACAGCCCTTCGCGGGCGTTCTGCGCGCCGGTAAAGGCGCCTTTGGTATGACCGAACAGCGCCGACATCGCGCCATCACCGCGCAACGTCGCGCAATTCACCTCGACGAAACGCCCCTGGAACTGGTGCCGCGCGCGCTTGAGTTCGTAGATGCGGCGGGCGAGGAAGGACTTGCCGGCGCCGGTCGGGCCGATCAGCAGCATCGGCGCACGGGAGCGCCCGGCAACCCGCTCGATCTGTTCGATGGAGCGGTTGAATTCGGCGTTGCGCGTGGCGATACCGGACTTGAGGAACGCCAGGCTCTCCTCCTGCTCTCGGCGGAAGCGCGTGGCAATGCGGTCGTACCGCGACAGGTCGAGGTCGATCACCGCGACCGTCCCTTCCGGCTGCCGCGCCTCGTCCTTGCGCCGTGACGGCGAGGCCTGCACCAGCCGCGCAGGCAGGTAGCGCGCCTCGGTGAGGAGGAACCAGCAGATCTGCGCGACGTGGGTCCCGGTGGTGATGTGCACCAGGTAGTCCTCGTGCTCGGTATCGAAGGCATAGCCGCCGACGAAATCATGCAGCGCGCCGTAGACCTCCTCGAAGTCCCACGGGTTGCGTAGCGCCATCGGCTGCAGGCGCACCTCGGTTTCCGGAGAGATATGCCGCACGTCGGCGGCGATGTGCTCGGCCAGGCTGACATCCCGCGCATCCAACCCGTGGATCAGTTCCAGGCGGTCGATCAGCAGGTCCTGCTGCTGGCACAGCCCGACCGTGGGCCGCCACTTCTGCCAGCGCGCCGCACCCTTGCCGACGCGGTCCAGGGTTGAACCGAGGAAGCCGATGGCGACCGTTTTCTTGGCTTTCATCTTTTATCCATCAAGATAAACAACGATCTCAGAATATCCATAAATATCCATATCGACCAACCAGAGAAATCAGAAACACATGTGATAAAAATAAATAAATCGTTATTTATCAAAAAGTTATAAAAATACATCGCCCACCAAAAGCAAACCTGGCACGCCCCTCGCTATATCTCCCTCGACCGCATCGCTGATGCAGCCCACGGGCAGGGACTTTCACTCCCGCCGGTGCCCGAGCCCACCCCTGGTGTCGGCTTCGTGCATGCCGCTGCAGCAGTCACGGTCGATGGCGCGGTAGCTCAGCCTGGTAGAGCACTCCCTTTCGAGGGAACCGTCGCAGGTTCGAATCCTGCCCGCGCCGTTCGATAGCTCAGTCCGGTAGAGCAGCCATCGAAGGAATGGCCTGTCGCGGGTTCGACTCCCGCTCGAACACTGCCCTGTTAAGGCAGCTACTCATGAAGGCAACACCCCGCCGGTGGGCGACGGGACAGGCGCAAAGCGGCCAGGAAGGCCGGATATGCCAGGGCCCCGAAGCCACCGCCGGCCCGCCCGGTACGAGGACCGGGCCTGCGACAAGACACGTGCTGGCCGATGGATTCGGCGCAATGGACAGGAAGTCCGCAGTACCTGGCTCTCGCAGGCTCCCTCCTCGCCACCCGACGGGCCGGCGAACACCGGCACCCAAGGGCAAAGAAAAGAAGGAAGAGAACGAGATGAAACTGCTGAAGCGCTTTACCGTGAAGAAGAACGAACGTGGCCTGCTGTACTCCGAGGGCGATTTCCTGGCGATCCTCGAGCCGGGTATCCACCGCCACCTGGACCTGTACAACCGCCTGAGCGTGGAAACCTTCAGCCTGAACACCCCGTTGTTCGAGCACCGCCTGGCCGGCTACCTGCGCCAGTCCGAACCCGCGCTGGTCGAACGCTATTTCACCCGCATGGACCTGGCCGAGAACGAGGCCGGCCTGCGTTTCGAGGATGGCGTGCTGGTGGAGATCCTCGCACCCGGCAGCCGCCAACTGTACTGGAAAGGCCAGACCGAGCAGCGCCTGGAACGCATCGACCTGAGCCAGGAGTACCGCGTCGCACCGTCGCTGCTGCAGCAGATGCAGGGCAACCTGCGCGGCCGCAGCGTGATCGGCGCCGAGGCGCTGCTGGTAACCCTGGTGCCGGCCTACCAGGTCGGCGTGCTGAAGGTCGATGGCGCGGTGATCGAGTTGCTGCCGGCCGGCCAGTATGGTTTCTGGCGCTACAACCGCCAAGTGAACATGGAGCTGATCGATACACGCATCCAGGCGCTGGAGGTCAGCGGGCAGGAAATCCTCACCCGTGACAAGGTGAGCCTGCGCCTGAATCTGGCCGCCAACTGGCGTTACAGCGATGTGCTGAAGGCGTTTTCCAGCCTGTCCAAGCCGCTGGAGCACCTCTACCGCGAGCTGCAATTCGGCCTGCGGGCGGCGGTGGGAACACGCACGCTGGATGAACTGCTGGAAAACAAGCAGGTGATCGACGAATCGGTCGGCGCCTACTTGAAGGAGCGGCTGCAAGGCACCGGCATCGAAGTCAGCGGCCTGGGCGTGCGCGACATCATCCTGCCGGGCGAGATGAAGACCCTGCTGGCCCAGGTGGTGGAAGCGGAGAAAGCCGCGCAGGCCAACGTGATCCGTCGCCGCGAAGAAACCTCGGCGACCCGCTCGCTGCTGAACACGGCCAAGGTGATGGAAGACAACCCCACCGCCCTGCGCCTGAAGGAGTTGGAAACCCTGGAACGGGTGGCCGAACGAATCGACCGCATCTCGGTATTCGGCGGCCTGGATCAGTTATTGAATGGACTGGTAACGCTGAAGCAGGCCTGACAAGGGCCTGCTCGGCAACGAAGGAAACGGACATGAAAGAGAAAACCTTCCAACTGCTGGAAGTCGCCAACGGCAAACCGATCAAGCTCTGGACCCAGGGCGTGCCGGTGGAAGAAGACGCCAAGCAGCAACTGATGAACACCGCGAAGATGCCCTTCATCTTCAAGCACATGGCGGTCATGCCGGACGTGCACCTGGGCAAGGGTTCGACCATCGGCAGCGTGATTCCCACCAAAGGCGCCATCATCCCGGCCGCCGTGGGCGTGGACATCGGCTGCGGCATGATCGCCGCGCGCACCTCGCTGATAGCCGCGGACCTGCCGGATAACCTGCACGGCCTGCGCAGCGCCATCGAGAAGGCCGTGCCCCACGGCAAGACCTTCGGCCGCCGCGACCAGGGCGCCTGGGAAGACGTGCCCAAGCACGCCGACGATGCGTGGAAGGCACTGGCCGGGCGCTTCAAGGCGATCACCGACAAGTACCCGAAGCTGGAGAAGACCAACAACCGCAAGCACCTGGGAACCCTCGGCACCGGCAACCACTTCATCGAGGTCTGCCTCGACGAAGCCAACCGCGTCTGGTTCATGCTGCACAGCGGATCGCGCGGTGTGGGTAACGCCATCGGCAACCTGTTCATCGAACTGGCCCAGGCCGATATGCGCCAGCACATCGCCAACCTGCCCGACCGCGACCTGGCTTACTTCGAGGAAGGTAGCCAGCACTTCGACGACTACGTGGAAGCCGTCGGTTGGGCTCAGGACTTCGCCCGGCAGAACCGCGAGCTGATGATGCGCGCGGTGATCGCAGCGGCGCGGCAGGTGATCCGCAAGCCGTTCGAGGCCAGCCTGGAAGCGGTGAACTGCCACCACAACTACGTGCAGAAGGAACGCCACTTCGGCGAGGAGGTGCTGGTAACGCGCAAAGGCGCGGTGTCAGCGCAGAAGGGCCAGCTCGGCATCATTCCGGGGTCGATGGGCGCCAAGAGCTTCATCGTGCGCGGCCTGGGCAACGAGGAAGCCTTCTGCTCCTGCAGCCACGGCGCCGGCCGGACCATGAGCCGCACCAAGGCGAAGAAGCTGTTCAGCGTGGAAGACCAGGTGCGTGCCACCGCCCACGTCGAATGCCGCAAGGACAAGGACGTGATCGATGAGATCCCGATGGCCTACAAGGACATCGACGCCGTGATGGACGCCCAGCGCGAGCTGGTGGAAGTGCTGCACACCCTGCGTCAGGTGGTGTGTGTGAAGGGATAAAGCGAGTCGGGCGCAAACCGCCCACCTCGACTGCAAGACAAGGAACAAGGACATGAACAAGGAAGACCGCCATCCACTACCCGACGCCATGCGCGAGCGAGTACTGGAGGAACTGACAAGACTGGAACAGGAGCACGACGTCACCGTGCTCTACGCCTGCGAATCAGGCAGCCGCGCCTGGGGCTTCGCCTCTCCGGACAGCGATTACGACGTACGCTTCGTCTATGTGCAGCAACCGGACTGGTACCTGCGTGTGGACGAGCCGCGCGACGTTCTGGAGCGCCCGCTGACCGACGAGCTGGACCTCAGCGGTTGGGAATTGCGCAAGACGCTGCGCCTGCTGCGCAAATCCAACCCGACGCTGCTGGAGTGGCTGGACTCACCGCTGGTGTATCGCTGTGAATCCGCGACATCCGAGGGCCTGCGCCAACTGGGACGGGACTTCTACTCGCCCGCTGCCGCACGGGCGCACTACCTGTCGATGGCGAAGAAGAATTTTCGTGGCTACCTGCAGGGAGAGGAGGTTCGCTACAAGAAGTACCTCTACGTGCTGCGACCCTTGTTGGCGGTGCGATGGATCGACCAGGGCCTGGGCATGCCGCCCATGGTCTTCGAGACACTGATGGAAGCAACTCTCGACGATGCCGCGCAGCGCGCCGAAGTCGAGGAGCTGCTGGTGCTCAAGCGTCAGGCGGTCGAGGCCGAATACGGCCCGGCGCGCCCGGCCCTGCACCGGCTGATCGAGCAAGAGCTGCAGCGCGCGGAAAACCTCGGCGCGCCCCGCGGCGGTTGCCACAACACTGAACGCCTGGATCGCTTCCTGCGCGAGCAAGTAAGGAAACACGAAAGATGAAAAGCGACCTGATCGAACTCGACGGCGCCGAAGGCGGCGGGCAGATCCTGCGCAGCGCGCTGAGCCTGTCGATGATCACCGGCAAGGCGCTGCGCATCGTCAATATCCGTGGCCGGCGCTCGCGGCCGGGACTGCTGCGCCAGCACCTGACGGCGGTGCGCGCGGCGGCGGAAATCTGCGGCGCGGCGGTGGAAGGCGGCGAGCTGGGCTCGCGCAGCCTGACCTTCCGCCCCGGCGCGATTCGCGGCGGTGACTACCGCTTCGCCATCGGCAGCGCGGGCAGTGCCGTGCTGGTGCTGCAGACGCTGCTGCCCGCCCTGCTGTTCGCCGATGGCCCGAGCAGCCTGGCGATCAGCGGCGGCACGCACAACCCGCTGGCGCCACCGGCGGACTTCATCCAGCGCAGCTGGCTGCCGCTGCTGCGGCGCATGGGGGCGAAGGTGGGCTTCGAACTGCTGCGCCATGGTTTCATGCCGGCGGGCGGTGGTGAACTGGCGGTGCGCGTGATGCCAGGTGAACTGCAACCGCTGCATCTGCCGGATGCGGGGGCCGAACGCTCACGCTCGGCCCGTGCAGTGCTGGCCGCCATCCCCGGCCACGTGGCGGACCGCGAACTGGAGAAGGTGAAGCGGCATCAGGATTGGCACGCCGCTTCCGTTCAGGTCGTCCGCCTGCCGGAGGATCAGGGCCCGGGCAATGCGCTGCTTTTGGAAATCGAGTGCGAGCAGTTGAGCCTGGTGTTCTGCGCCTTCGGCCAGTCCGGCGTCAGCGCCGAGCGCGTCGCCAGCCAGGCGCTGCGCCAGGCGGACGAATGGCGCCGCAGCGGCACCAGCGTCGAGGAGCACCTCGCCGACCAGCTGCTACTGCCCATGGCATTGGCCGGCGGTGGCAGTTTCACCACGCCAGCGCTGAGCGATCACCTGCTGAGCAATCGCGCAGTGGTAGAAGCCTTCCTGCCGGTGCGCATCGACTGCACGGCACGGGCGACAACCGGCCAGCACATCCGTATCACGCCAGCTTGACGCTTTCCTCACCAAACGCCGGATAGAGTGCCGCCCAATCACCCTACCCGGCGCGTGTGCCCGCCTCCCCGGCACATGGGAGTCTCCATGGCGCACCGCGCCGCCCTCGCCCTGCTCTGCGCCGCGTTGCTCGCCGGCTGCGAAACCACCCACGAAACCCTTATCGCCCAGGGCTATCCGCCCGCCTACGCCGACGGCTATGACGACGGCTGCGGCAGCGGTCGCCAGGCGGCTGGGGCGATTACTGGTGAGTACCGCAAGAACGTGCCGCGCTACCTGGACGAACCCAAATACGCGCTGGGCTGGAACGACGGCTTCCAGCAATGCCAGGCGATGCGCGTGAGCCAGGAGCGCCAGCAGTACGAAGAGCAGCGCAACAGCGACCGGGACCGCGACTGGGAGCAACAGAAGGACCGCGCGCTCGGCCGAGCCCTGCGGGGAAACTGAGACTGCGTCAACATTCCACAGACGGCATGAACGCCCGTTTGATTTCGGTCAAGCCGGCGGCTGGCGCGCTGGCCTCTCCTTGGACTCGGAAAAACACCGAAGCCTGAGAAAAGGAGACTCCACATGCAGCCCATCAAACTGACCCTGGGCAGCCTGCTGCTGGCGGTAAGCACCGCGGCAGCCCATGCCGATGCCGCCCCCCTGCGCGACCAGGCCAACAGCATCTTCAAACCGATCCCCGAACAGCCCAGCGACAAGCTCGACCCGAACCAGGTCGAGCTGGGCCGGCAGTTGTTCTTCGAGCCGCGGCTGTCCGCCAGCCATGTGATCAGCTGCAACACCTGCCACAACATCGGTACCGGTGGCGCCGACAACGTGCCCACCTCCAAAGGCCATGCCTGGCAAAAGGGCGCACGCAACTCGCCCACCGTATTCAATGCGGTCTTCAACGTCGCGCAGTTCTGGGATGGTCGCGCCAAGGACCTGGAAGAACAGGCCAAGGGCCCGGTGCAGAACCCGGTGGAAATGCACAACTCGCCGAAAAATGTCGAGGCCACGCTACGCAGCATGCCGGAGTACGTCGCCTCCTTCGAAAAAGCCTTCCCTGGCGAGAAGCAGGCGGTCAGCTTCGACAACATGGCCCGCGCGCTGCAGGCCTTCGAGTCGACCCTGATCACCCCGGACTCGCGCTTCGACCTCTATCTCAAGGGCGACGAAACCGCCCTCGACGCGAAGGAGAAGAAAGGCCTGCAGACCTTCATGAGCGCCGGCTGCATCAGCTGCCATAACGGCGTGAACCTGGGCGGTCAGGCGTACTTCCCATTCGGGCTGGTGAAGAAGCCCGACGGCAAGATCCTGCCCACCGGCGACCTGGGTCGCTTCGAGGTGACCAAGACGCAGAATGACCAGTACGTATTCCGCGCTGCGCCGCTGCGTAACATCGCCCTGACCGCGCCGTACTTCCACAGCGGGCAGGTCTGGGACCTGGAGGAAGCTGTAGCGATCATGGGCACCGCTCAGCTCGGCAAGCAGCTCAACGCGGAAGAAATCGGCGACATCGTCGCCTTCCTCAAGACCTCCACCGGCAAACAGCCGAAGGTGGAATACCCACTGCTACCGACAAGCACGGCAACTACCCCGAAGCCAGAGGATTGAGCGCGAGCGTCAAGACCTCCTTGAGACCAACGGCCCCTCACCCTGAAGGAGATGACCGGGGTGAGGGTGATGCATAGGCACGGAGCTCATCTTCGGCCACCATGAGACCGAAAAGAAAAACGGGCCCATAGGGCCCGTTCTTCCTGCTGGTTGAGCGGTCAGACGACGCCCTGGGCCAGCATCGCGTCGGCCACCTTGACGAAGCCGGCGATGTTGGCGCCCTTCACGTAGTTGATCCGGCCATTCTCCTCGCCGTAGGCGACGCAGGCATGGTGGATGTTCTGCATGATGCCGTGCAGGCGCTGGTCCACCTCACCGGCGGTCCAGGCCAGGCGCATGGCGTTCTGGCTCATCTCCAGGCCGCTGGTGGCGACGCCGCCGGCGTTGGAAGCCTTGCCCGGCGCGTAGAGGATGCCGGCCTCGAGGAAGATATCCACAGCCTCCAGGGTGGACGGCATGTTCGCGCCTTCGGCCACGCAGATGCAGCCGTTGGCCAGCAGCGTGCGCGCGTCGTTGGCGTCCAGCTCGTTCTGGGTGGCGCAGGGCAGCGCGATGTCGCAAGCGAGCGACCACGGACGTTCACCGGCAATGAAGCGCAAGCCGGGGCCGGTCATCTCGCTGAGGCGGCCGCGACGGACGTTCTTCAGCTCCATGACTTCTTCCCACTGCTCCAGGGTCAGGCCAGCTTCAAAGAACAGCGTGCCTTCGGAATCGGACAGCGAGATCACCTTGCCGCCCAGCTCCATGACCTTCTGCGCGGCGTACTGGGCCACGTTGCCGGAACCGGAGATGGCCACGCGCTGGCCGTCGAAGCCGCTCTCGCGGGCCTTGAGCATTTCCTGGGCGAAGTACACGCAGCCGTAGCCGGTGGCTTCCGGGCGGATCAGGCTGCCGCCGTAGGACATACCCTTGCCGGTCAACACCGAGGTGAACTCGTTGGACAGGCGCTTGTACTGGCCGAACAGGTAGCCGATCTCGCGGGCGCCGACGCCGATGTCACCGGCCGGTACGTCGAGGTCCGCGCCAACGTGACGGAACAGCTCGCTCATGAACGACTGGCAGAAGCGCATGACTTCGGCGTCGCTCTTGCCCTTCGGATCGAAGTCCGAGCCGCCCTTGCCGCCGCCCATGGGCAGCGAGGTCAGGGAGTTCTTGAAGACCTGCTCGAAGGCCAGGAACTTCAGTACGCCAAGGTTGACCGAAGGGTGGAAGCGCAGGCCGCCCTTGTATGGGCCGATGGCGCTGCTCATCTGGATGCGGAAACCGCGGTTGACCCGCACTCGCCCGGCGTCGTCCACCCACGGCACGCGGAACAGGATCGCGCGTTCGGGCTCGACGATGCGTTCGACGATGCCGGCCTGCAGGTAATGCGGGTTGGCTTCGAGGAAGGGCCAGAGGGAGCGCAGCACCTCTTCCACCGCCTGGTGGAACTCGGGCTGATCGGGGTCGCGCCGCTTGAGGCGCTCGAGGAACGAGTCAACGGATTGCGTCATGTCTACACCGGTACTTTTCTGGTTATGTGATGCTTTTTGCCGGCAGACTCTAACAACCCAAGCCGCACTCAGATAGTGCAGCGTGACGCTTTTATGAATCTTTATGGTGCAAAAATATAAATCCCACCTCTGCCGGACCAGCAGAAAACCAGATTTTTGTATACAAAATCAATAGGCAGTTGCACTCAAACAACACAACCCCTCCAGGATGATTCCGATGCACGCACGCCCCTTCGCGCTCCTCGCCGCTCTCACCTGTGCCTTCGCCCTGCCCGCCCAGGCGGCCATGAAACTGGGCAACTTCACCGAGTCCGGCGCCCTGGTGGTAGCGGATACATTCGATAGCGAAGTGATCCACAAGTCGAACTTCAGCACCGCCGACCTGCAACGCATGTCGCGGCAGTTGGAGGAGCAGCAGCGCACACTGCAGGACCAGGCGCGGCAAATCGACACACTGCAGCGCCAGTTGGAGGAGCAACGGCGCACCCTGGACGATCTCAAGCGCAGCCGCTGAATAAGGCACAGAAATGAAAACGGGGCCCGAAGGCCCCGTTTTCATGGCGAAGTGGCTTACGCCAGCTTCTTGTAGCGCACGCGGTGCGGCTGCGAGGCTGCGTCGCCCAGGCGCTTCTTGCGATCGGCTTCGAACTCGGTGTAGTTGCCTTCGAAGAAGGTCACCTTGCCGTCGTCCTCGTAGGAGAGAATGTGGGTCGCGATGCGGTCCAGGAACCAGCGATCGTGGGAAATCACGATGGCGGCGCCGGGGAAGTCCAGCAGCGCTTCTTCCAGCGCACGCAGGGTTTCCACGTCGAGGTCGTTGGACGGTTCGTCGAGCAGCAACACGTTGCCGCCCTGCTTCAGGGTCAGGGCCAGGTGCAGACGGCCACGCTCACCACCGGAGAGGTCCTTGACGAACTTCTGCTGGTCGCCGCCCTTGAAGTTGAAGCGGCCGACGTAGCTGCGCGACGGGACTTCGTAGTTGCCGATCTTGATCTGCTCGAAGCCGTCGGACACCTGTTCCCATACGGTCTTGTTGCCTTCGAGGATTTCACGGCTCTGGTCGACGCTGGCGATCTGCACGGTCTCGCCGATCTCGATGGTGCCCGAGTCCGGTTGCTCCTTGCCGGTCAGCATGCGGAACAGGGTGGATTTGCCTGCGCCGTTGCCGCCGATCACGCCGACGATGGCGCCCTTGGGGATGCTCAGCGACAGGTTGTCGATCAGCACGCGCTCGCCGTAGCCCTTGGTGACGTTGTGCAGTTCGATGACCTTGTCGCCCAGGCGCGGACCGGCCGGGATGTAGATCTCGTTGGTCTCGCTGCGCTTCTGGAATTCCTGCGACTGCAGTTCCTCGAAGCGTTGCAGGCGGGCCTTGGACTTGGCCTGGCGGCCCTTGGCGCCCTGGCGCACCCATTCCAGTTCGGCCTTCATGGCCTTGGCGTGGGAGGCTTCCTGCTTGGCTTCCTGGGCCAGGCGGTTGGCCTTGGATTCCAGCCAGCCGGAGTAGTTACCTTCGAATGGAATGCCGTGGCCACGGTCCAGTTCGAGGATCCAGCCGGCGACGTTGTCGAGGAAGTAGCGGTCGTGGGTGATCGCTACCACGGTGCCGGGGAAGTCGTGGAGGAAGTGTTCCAGCCAGGCGACAGAGTCGGCGTCCAGGTGGTTGGTCGGTTCGTCCAGCAGCAGCATGTCCGGCGCGGACAGCAGCAGGCGGCATAGCGCCACGCGGCGCTTCTCACCACCGGAGAGGTGTTCGATCTTGGCGTCCCACGGCGGCAGGCGCAGGGCGTCGGCGGCGACTTCCAGCTGGCGCTCCAGGTTGTGGCCGTCGGAAGCCTGGAGAATGGCTTCCAGCTTGGCCTGCTCGGCGGCCAGGGCGTCGAAGTCGGCATCCGGCTCGGCGTAGGCGGCGTAGACCTCGTCCAGGCGAGCCTGGGCGGCCTTGATCTGGCCGACGGCCTCCTCGACGATCTCGCGCACGGTGGCCTGCGGGTCGAGCTTGGGCTCCTGCGGCAGGTAGCCGACATTGATGCCCGGCATCGGGCGGGCTTCGCCTTCGATCTCGGTGTCGACGCCGGCCATGATGCGCAGCAGGGTGGATTTACCCGCGCCGTTCAGGCCGAGCACGCCGATCTTGGCGCCGGGGAAGAACGACAGGGAGATGTCCTTGAGGATTTCACGCTTGGGCGGCACGACCTTGCCGACCCGGTGCATGGTGTAGACGTATTGAGCCATGGATACCTGACTTCTGGGATGAATTGACGATCGGGATGGCCGGAACGGACGACGGCAGCGCCGGCACTTCGGGCCGGAACGGTGGCACCGTGGGCCACCGGAGGGCGCGAACGGCCGATGGACGGCCCTTCGCGCGGGACTCTGCGGGGATGTACTTTATGCCCCGAACTCTGGCCGTACATCACGCGCGCGTGCGGCAAAGCTACCGGAATGAGTCGGGAAGGGCAAACGACGCTCGTCGGCCATACTGGCACTTAGCCGCCTTTCCGGGCATCCTAGCCTGCGCCGAATTCAGCCGTATCGCCCCAGGTCCCTAAGTCCGTGTCTATTTCTCCCCGTACCCTTCCGGACGCATTGGTCAGGCCTGGCCGCGTGGCGACCCGGACAGCCCTGGTGCTGCTGGTGCTGTTCATGCTCGGTCTGCTGGGCTGGCAGTTGCACCAGGAGCTCCGCAGCCAGGAGCGCTTCGAGCGCGAGCGGGTAGTATTGCACGGCGAACAGATGGCCCAGCGGATCTCCCTGACCCTGGAGCTCAAGGCAGTGGCGGCCCAGGCCCTGCTGCAGCAGGAGCTCTCCCGCGACCACGGCGACATCCGTGCCACGCTGATCACCGGACTCAAACACATCTATCCGTCCTTCCACAGCCTGGTGAGGCTGGATGCCGGTGGCGCCCCCCTGAGCGACTCCGCCAGCAGCATCAAGGACACGGCATTCATCGAAGCCCTGCGTCAGCGCAGTGCACAGCAGCCTTATCACTATGCATTCAGCGAGGAGAACGGCGGGCATTTCTATGTCTGGCTGAAGGCCACCGAGCCCGGTGAAGAAGACAGCGTCATCCGCCTCGACGAAAAAATCGCCCGGCGCGGCTGGGCGGCACAGATCCGCCCCGAGTCGCCGGACTGGATACTGGTCGACAGCGTCCAGCAGAAGGTCCTCGGCCGCTCCAGCGGCTACCGTCCCGGCCCGCTGTCCGCCGCCTCGCCGCTGGAGCAGGCGCAGAGCCTGGACGGCCTGGAGATCCAGAACACCGACTGGCAACTGCGCCCGCAGTTCGACGAACGGCAGATGCGCACCACCCTGCTGCCGCGCCTGGGGGGAGAGCTGGCGCTGCTGCTGGTGCTGGCCGGCATCGCCGGCGCCGCCCTGCTGCGCCTGCAACGCGAACAACAGAACCTGCGAGCGCTGACCGTAGAGTCGCAACAGAGCCTGCGCCAGGCCGCACAGGCCCTTGGCGCCATCGACGAGCGGGTGCTGGTGACCCGCGCCGACGGTCGCCTTGCCTACCTCAATCCACAGGCCGAGCAACTGTTCGGCATCGCCGCCGGCAAAGCCGGCGAGCACCACCTGCTGGAACTGCTACCCGGTCTTGGCGGCCTGCTGGCCAGCAGCGACACCTCGGCGGACAACGGCTCCGAGCTGGTTCGCGTCAATGATGCCGGCCAGGCACGCCTGTTCGCCGTCAGCCATCACTCGCTGGACGACAGCCCGCTGGCCGCGGAGCAGACCTGGGTCCTGCGTGGCAACCTGCCCCAGGGCGGACAGGTCTGGGTACTGCGCGACGTCACCGAGGAACAGCAGGCGCTGCACATCCTCGAGGAAACCCGCCGACGCTACCAGGACATCTTCGACGGCGTCGGCGTCGCCCTCTGCGTGCTCGACCTTTCCGCCCTGCGCCAGAGCCTGGTGGATCTCAACCTGCGCCGGCAGAGCGACCTGCGCGACTGGATCGCCTCGCAGCCCGAACGCCTGCCCTGGCTGCTGCGCCAAGTGCGCATCACCGAGATCAACAATGTCGCCAAACGCCTGATGCGCGTCACCAACACCGAACAGGCCTGGCAGGTGTTGATCGGCAGCGCCGGGATGCGCCCGGACGGCGTGCGCAGCAAAGTGCTCGAAGCCGTGCTGCACGGCCAGGGCATGGTCGAACTGGAAGCCTGCATCACCACCCGCCAGGGCGAGCAGCGCCATCTGTGGCTGCAACTGCGCGTTCCGGAGATGATCCAGGACTTCCACGCCGTCACCCTGAGCCTGTCGGACATCACCAGCCGCAAGCAGGTCGAGCTGTCGCTGATCGAGCGCGAAAAGTTCTGGTCCGATGCCGTGCGCGCGGTGCCCGACACCCTGTACATCCACGACATCGCCGCCCGCCGGGTGATCTTCACCAACCACAACCTCGGTTACCAGTTGGGCTACAGCGGCGACGAGCTGCGCGACATGGGCGAGCGCTTCTGGGAAAAAGTGCTGCACCCGGACGATGTCGAGTACTACTGGCGCGTGCGCAACCTGCAGCAGGTGGTGGGCGATGGCCTGCTGCTGGACAGCCAGCTGCGCTGGCGTCATCGCGACGGTTCCTGGCACTGGTTCGACATCCGTGAGCAGGCCCTGACCCGCGACGACACCGGCCGCGTGGCCCGCCTGATCGGCGTGGCCAAGGACATCACCGATACCGTCGAAGCACACAACTCCCTTCGTGAGAGCGGGCGCCGCTACCGCATGCTCGCCGAGAGCATCAGCGACGTCATCCTCTCCACCGACGCCCAGGTGAAGCTCAACTACATCAGCCCATCGATCCAGCAGGTGTTCGGCTACAGCCCGGAATGGGTGCTGGCCAACGGCTTCCAGCAGGTGGCCGCCAACCCGGCGCAGCTGGAGCGCCTGGAGGAGCTGCTGCACCGCGTACAGGGCGCCATCGGCGAGCCCAAGCGCCTGGCCGAATTACGCGAAAGCGCCGAACCGCAGCTGTTCAGCCTCGACTGCCTGCACGCCGACGGCCACAAGATCCCGGTGGAACTGCGCATCGCCCTGATGTGGGACGACCATGGCCGCTTCGAGGGGCTGCTCGGCGTCGCCCGCGACGTCAGCCAGCAGCGCCGCGCCGAGCGCGAGATGCGCATGGCGGCCACGGTATTCGAGCACTCCACCGCGGCGATCATGGTCACCGACCCCGCCGGCTACATCGTGCAGATCAACGACTCCTTCAGCCGCCTTACCGGCTATTCCGCCGAAGAGGTGCTGGACCAGTTGCCGCGCCTGCTCACCGCCGACCGCCAGGAGGCCAACCAGCTCAAGCACGTGCTGGAAAGCCTGCGCAAGAGCGGCAGCTGGGAAGGCGAAATCCTGCAGAAGCGCAAGAGCGGCGAGCTGTACCCGAGCTGGGTCGGCATCACGGCCGTGCACGACGATGAGGGCGATCTGGTCAGCTTCGTCTGCTTCTTCAGCGACATCAGCGAGCGCAAGGCCAGCGAGCGGCGCATCCACCGCCTGGCGTACTACGACGCCCTGACCCACCTGCCCAACCGCACGCTGTTCCAGGACCGCCTGCACACCGCCCTGCTGCAGGCCGAACGGCACCAGCAGTGGGTCGTGCTGATGTTCCTCGACCTCGACCGCTTCAAGCCGATCAACGACTCCCTCGGCCACGCCGCGGGCGACCGCATGCTCAAGGAAGTGGCCGAGCGCCTGAGCCATTGCGTCAGCGACGACGACACCGTGGCGCGCATGGGCGGCGACGAGTTCACCTTGCTGTTGCCCGGCCAGAAGGACCGCGAGAAGGCGCTCCGGCAGGCGATCCAGGTGGCCGAGCAGATTCTTTCCAGCCTTGCCCGCCCCTTCACCCTGGAAGGCCGCGAGTTCTTCGTCACCGCCAGCATCGGCGTGGCGCTCTCGCCGCAGGACGGCGCCGAGCTCAGCCAGTTGATGAAGAACGCCGACACCGCGATGTACCACGCCAAGGAGATGGGCAAGAACAACTTCCAGTTCTACCAGGCCGAGATGAACGCCCGCGCCCTGGAGCGCCTGGAACTGGAAAGCGACCTGCGCCGGGCCATCGAGCAGGAAGAATTCATTCTCCACTACCAGCCACAGTTCACCGGCGACGGCCGCCGCCTGACCGGCGCCGAGGCGCTACTGCGCTGGCAGCATCCCAAGCGCGGGCTGATTCCGCCGACGGAGTTCATCCCGGTGCTGGAAGAGCTGGGCCTGGTTGCCCAGGTCGGCGACTGGCTGCTGGAGCAGGCGTGCCTGCAACTGCGAGCCTGGCACCGCGACAAGGTGCGGGTGCCGAAGATTTCCGTGAACCTCTCGGCCCGGCAGTTCGCCGACGGCCAGTTGGGCGAACGCATCGCCAGCATCCTCGCCGACACCGGCATCGCCCCGGCCTGCCTGGAGCTGGAGCTGACTGAAAGCATCCTGATGAGCGATGTTTCCCAGGCGATGCAGATACTTCAGGGCCTGAAACGTCTGGGCCTGGCGATCGCGGTCGACGATTTCGGCACCGGTTACTCCTCGCTCAATTACCTCAAGCAGTTCCCCATCGACGTACTGAAGATCGACCGCAGCTTCGTCGACGGCCTGCCCCACGGCGAACAGGACGCGCAGATCGCCCGCGCCATCATCGCCATGGCCCACAGCCTGAACCTGATGGTGATCGCCGAGGGCGTGGAGAGCCATGAGCAACTGGAGTTCCTGCGCGAACACGGCTGCGACGAGGTGCAGGGCTTCCTCTTCGGCCGCCCGGTGCCGGCGGACCAGTTCGCCGCGCTGTTCGCCAGCAACGCATTGTTCCTGCTCGGCTGACCGCACGGCGCAGCAGGCGAGCGCCCTTGTAGGATGGCGTATTCATCCTGCACCTTCGACAAGCGGCTATCCACCCCACTCGGCCGCTCGTCTCTCCCGCGATCCTGGCCTTGAACCCCGCTTGTCAGCCACATGACCGCCTTTCATGTGCCAGCACCGGCGCCTTGAGTTAGAATGCGCGCCTTTCCCCAGCACCCGATCCTTAAGAGGACCGCCATGTTCAGCCGTGATTTGACCCTCGCCCGCTACGATGCCGAACTCTTCGCCGCGATGGAGCAGGAAGCCCAGCGCCAGGAAGAGCACATCGAGCTCATCGCCTCCGAGAACTACACCAGCCCGGCGGTGATGGAAGCCCAGGGTTCGGTGCTGACCAACAAGTACGCCGAAGGCTACCCGGGCAAGCGCTACTACGGTGGTTGCGAGTACGTCGACGTCGTCGAGCAGCTGGCCATCGACCGCGCCAAGGAGCTGTTCGGCGCCGACTACGCCAACGTCCAGCCGCACGCCGGCTCCCAGGCCAACGCCGCCGTCTACCTGGCCCTGCTGTCGGCCGGTGACACCATCCTGGGCATGAGCCTGGCCCACGGCGGTCACCTGACCCACGGCGCCAGCGTTTCCTCGTCCGGCAAGCTGTACAACGCCGTGCAGTACGGCATCACCGACGCCGGCCTGATCGACTACGACGAAGTCGAGCGCCTGGCCGTCGAGCACAAGCCGAAGATGATCGTCGCCGGCTTCTCCGCCTACTCCCAGGTGCTGGACTTCGCCCGCTTCCGCGCCATCGCCGACAAAGTGGGCGCCTACCTGTTCGTCGACATGGCCCACGTGGCCGGTCTGGTCGCCGCTGGCGTCTACCCGAACCCGGTGCCGTTCGCCGACGTGGTCACCACCACCACCCACAAGACCCTGCGCGGCCCGCGCGGCGGCCTGATCCTCGCTCGCAAGAACGAAGAGATCGAGAAGAAGCTGAACTCCGCCGTCTTCCCGGGCGCCCAGGGTGGCCCGCTGGAGCACGTGATCGCCGCCAAGGCAGTGTGCTTCAAGGAAGCCCTGCAGCCCGAGTTCAAGGCCTACCAGCAGCAGGTCCTGAAGAACGCCCAGACCATGGCCAGCGTGTTCATCGAGCGCGGCTTCGACGTGGTTTCCGGCGGTACCCAGAACCACCTGTTCCTGCTGTCCCTGATCAAGCAGGACATCACCGGTAAGGACGCCGACGCCGCCCTGGGTCGCGCTTTCATCACCGTGAACAAGAACAGCGTGCCGAACGACCCGCGCTCCCCGTTCGTCACCTCCGGCCTGCGTATCGGCACCCCGGCTGTCACCACCCGCGGTTTCAAGGAAGCCGAGTGCCGCGAGCTGGCCGGCTGGATCTGCGACATCCTCACCAACATGGGCGACGAGTCCGTGGTGGACGGCGTGCGCGAGAAGGTCAAGGCCATCTGCGCCAAGTTCCCGGTCTACGGCGCCTAAGCCGAACCCGCGAACCGCGAAACGAAAAAGCCCGGCAGATGCCGGGCTTTTTCATGTCTGTCGCTCACAGGGCTCAGGCTCGCTCCTACGAAAAATCCACTACGCGCCGGTAACAGTAATAAAGCTTCGTAGGGCGCATACCGCGCCAGCGTTATCCGCCTCCACGCAGCCGGCGAATAACCAGTTCCAGGTTATTCGTCCCACTCAGGGATACGCCCCATAAAGGATGGGCTAGGGCTGCCCACCTGATTTCTGCTCCGGCTGCACCGGCACATCCCGCAAGTCGTTGAGTCGCCGCACCAGCGTCTCCGCCTCCGCCTGGCTGGCAAACCCCTTGAGCATCACCTGGCCATCCGTCACCACCCGCGTCACCTGGGGTAGCAGTCGCAGCTGCCCGTCGATCACCACCGCCAGGGCCTTGCCCTGCTCATCCTCGGTCAGCCTGGCCAGGCGCAGGCTGGCCTCGGGGGTGAACAGCACCCGCACCGCCGGCTTGCCGTCAGCCACGCTGGCCAGCTCGGCGCGCTGCACATCGTGCTGGGTCAACACCGGATGGGTTTCCAGCAGCACCGCCTTGCCCTGCGGGTCGGCCAGGGTGCGGGTACTGGCCGTGGGCTTCTCGGCCAGGGCGTGGACATCGAAGGTGTGCTGCGGCGCCGACGGCGGTGCACCGGCGCAGGCGCCCAACAATGAGGCGAGGAGGATCGGAATAGAGCGTTTCATCGACTGCGAATCGGACCGAGCGGCCCGGGCGGGCCAGGGTTATGAAGGATCAGACCACCGTCAGCGCACAAGTTGCACTCCCTTGGTCGGCACCCGCGACTAAGCTTGCAGACGAACGGATGCTGGCGGTCCGGTCAGAAATTCTCCGGCTCAGGGCAAGCTGGTATCATGCGCGCCTTTTGCCGGCCACAAGAAAAGGCGCAGGGCCCACCTGGGCATGCACCTTGCTTTTCCCGGCCAGAACGATAACGGCGCAAGAGCGTCACGGGGAGCCAAACATGCTGGAAAAGCTGTTCCAACTCAAGGCACACAACACCAATGTGCGCACCGAGATCCTGGCGGGTATCACTACCTTCCTGACCATGGCCTACATCCTCTTCGTCAACCCGAGCATCCTCGGCGAGACGGGCATGGATAAAGGCGCGATCTTCGTCGCCACCTGCCTCGCCGCCGCCATCGGCTCGGCGGTGATGGGCCTGATCGCCAACTACCCGATCGCCCTGGCTCCCGGCATGGGCCTGAACGCCTTCTTCACCTACACCGTGGTCCTGCACATGGGCCACACCTGGCAAGTGGCGCTCGGTGCGGTGTTCCTCTCCGCGTGCATGTTCTTCATCATTTCGATCTTCCGCATCCGCGAGTGGATCATCAACAGCATCCCGCTGGCCCTGCGCTCGGCCATCGCCGCCGGCATCGGCCTGTTCCTCGCGCTGATCGCGCTGAAGGAATCGGGCATCGTCGTCGCCAACCAGGCCACCCTGGTGGGCATGGGTGATCTCGCCAAGCCCGCACCGCTGCTGGCGATCCTCGGCTTCATCCTGATCGTCGCCCTGGAAGCGCGCCGCGTGACCGGCGCGGTGATGATCGGCATCCTGGTCGTCACCTTCATCTCCATCGCCATCGGCGTCTCCCAGTTCGGCGGCGTGGTATCGATGCCGCCGTCGCTGGCGCCGACCTTCCTCCAGTTGGATATCAAGGGCGCGCTGGACATCGGCCTGTTCAGCGTGATCTTCGCCTTCCTCTTCGTCGACCTGTTCGACAACTCCGGCACCCTGATCGGCGTGGCCAAGCGGGCCGGCCTGATGGGCAAGGACGGGCACATGCCGAAGATGGGCCGCGCGCTGATCGCCGACAGCTCCGCCGCCATGGTCGGCTCGCTGCTGGGCACCTCCACCACCACCAGCTACATCGAGTCGGCGGCGGGCGTTTCCGCCGGTGGCCGCACCGGCCTGACCGCCATCGTGGTCGCCGTGCTCTTCCTGCTGGCGCTGTTCTTCGCCCCACTGGCGGGCAATGTGCCGGCCTTCGCCACCGCCCCGGCGCTGTTCTTCGTCGCCGTGCTGATGGCTTCGGGCCTGGCCGAGATCGACTGGGACGACCTGACCGTCGCCGCCCCCGTGGTAGTGACCGCCCTGGCCATGCCGCTGACCTTCTCCATTGCCAACGGCATTGCCTTCGGCTTCATCACCTGGACCGCCTGCAAGCTGCTGTCCGGCCGCTTCCGCGAACTGAACCCGGCGCTGGTGATCCTGTCGATTCTCTTCGTGATCAAGCTGGGCTGGTTCAACGCTTGAGTGAAGGGGGCTGCTGCGCGTCGGCCATACTGCGTTGCCAGGTCAATCCGGAATGCTCATTTACAGCCGTAAACTCCGCTTCCGAATCGACCTGGCGCCTTGTCTGACCTAGCTCGCGAGCCCCGACAGTTTCGAGTTGTCCTTAATGAAAAGCGGCCCAGCGAGTCCGGGCCCCTTGAAGAGCGTTCCCCATGAGCAGTCCGCGTTTCGATCCCTCCCACTACGACAGCCAACTGGCCGACAAGGCCGCACGCCTGCGCGAGCTGCTGGCTCCCTTCGCCGCGCCGGAACCGGAGGTGTTCGACTCGCCCCGTGAGCATTACCGCCTGCGCGCCGAGTTCCGCCTGTGGCGCGAGGGCGAGGCCCGCCACTACGCGATGTTCGAGCAGGGCGACAAGCACACGCCGATCCTGATCGAGGAATTCCCCATCGCCAGCCAGCGCATCAACGAGCTGATGCCGCGCCTGAAGGCCGCCTGGGCCGAGCCGACGCTGGGCCACAAGCTGTTCCAGGTGGAGTTCCTCACCACCCTGGCGGGCGACGCGCTGATCACCCTCTGCTACCACCGTCCGGTGGACGCCGCCTGGCAGGCCGCCGCCGAGAAGCTGGCCGCCGAACTGGGCGTGAGCATCGTTGGCCGCTCGCGCGGCAAGCGTCTGGTGGTGGGACGTGATTACGTCAGCGAGGAGCTGACCGTTGCCGGCCGCACCTTCCGTTACCGCCAGCCGGAGGGCGCCTTCACCCAGCCCAACGGCGAGGTCTGCCAGAAGATGCTCAACTGGGCGTACGAAGCCCTGGGCCAGCGCGACGACGACCTGCTGGAACTGTACTGCGGCAACGGCAACTTCACCCTGCCGCTCGCCACCCGCGTGCGCAAGGTGCTGGCCACCGAGATCAGCAAGACCTCGGTGCACGCCGCACTGGCCAACCTGGCCGACAACGCCGTGGACAATGTCACCCTGGTGCGCCTCTCCGCCGAGGAGCTGACCCAGGCGCTCAACGAGGTTCGCCCGTTCCGCCGCCTAGCTGACATCGACCTGAAGTCCTACGAGTTCGGCAGCGTGTTCGTCGACCCGCCGCGTGCCGGCATGGACCCGGACACCTGCGAGCTGACCCGCCGCTTCGACAACATCCTCTATATCTCCTGCAACCCGGAGACCCTGGCGCAGAACATCGCCCAGCTGCACGACACCCACCAGGTCAGCCGCTGCGCCCTGTTCGACCAGTTCCCCTACACGCACCACATGGAAGCCGGCGTGCTGCTGACCCGCCGCTGAGCCCCCGCTACCACGACGGGCCGCCCAACCTAGGGTTGGGCGGCGCCTCCGGGTTCTGCAGCTAGTCTTGCGGAACAACGACAAGAGGCACGCCCATGTCCCGCCTGATCCTTCCCTTGCTGTTCCTGCTGCTGAGCGCCTGTGCCGGCAGCGACCCCGCCGATATCAGCGTCTCCCCCGCCGCCAATGGCCGACAAAGCACCTTCTTCATCCAGGCCGTGCGCGCGCAAGGCCACCGCGAGGATCTGGAGGATCGCTTCGATCTCGCCGTACGCCGCGCGCTGGAAGCCAAGGGCTATGAATTCAAGGAAGGCTCGGGAGAGCTACGGGTGATCTATGCCGTCGGCCTGGACAGCCAGACCGGTATCGTCCAGCGACCGGTGGCGACCAGCGCGGGCGTGATGACCCAGACCCAGTTCACCGATCAGGAACAGGCGCGCCTGGCGCTGAGGATTCTCGACGAGGCTACCGGGCAGGTGCTGTACCAGGCACAAGTGGCGCGCCAGCTGCACGACCCGAAGATCACCCAGCAGGCCGTGGACGAAGGCATCGCCCGCCTGCTGAAGGATTTCCCCGCACAGGCGGGGAACTGAGGATCAGCTGAAGTTCGACGGCGACTTGCGCACGAACTTGATGCTGTACTTGAAGTCGGCCTTGCGCGTGACGCTGATGGCGCGGCGGGTGACGGTGTCGATGGTGATGTTCCAGTTGCCGGTGCTGGGCACCTTGATCTTGGCCGGGAACCGGTCGAAGGCGCCGCCGTGGTACGAATGGCGGCCACCGTTCTTGAAGCTGCGGAAGTTCGCATCGGTCATCAGGCGGATGTTGCAGGTCATGGAACACTCGATGACGACCAGATCGCCTTCGTTGAGGTGTTCACGTTGATGGACGAACTTCATGCTGGCTCCGCTGCTACTACCGCAAAATCAATACGATAGCACGGAGCGGGGTCGGCCCGGCAGCGCCGCTGCTTGCTGGCGACGCCACTCATCCGAACTCACAACCCCTCGAAGTCGGCCTTGCGCTCCTCGGGCTCCGGCTCTTCGCGCACCACCACCTGGCGATTACGCGACTGCCGCTCCAACCAGTAGAGAGCGAAGATCGCCAGCGCCGAAATCACTCCGCGGTAGACCACGCCGGCCAGCTGTGCGTCCCACTCCATGCCCCCTTCGGTCCAGGCGATCAGCAGGCGCGACAATGTCAGGGTCAGTTGCACCAGGATCACCAGGATCAGCGCCGGCCGCACCAGCAGGCGGCGACGCAGGGCAAAGACAAGGAACAGCGCGAGGGCGAACTGATGGCCGCCATAGAACACGCGAGCGTCGCTCACCGACGACGGCTCCATCAGCAACATGCCGCTGAGGTTGGCCATCTCATAGGGACGAATCCAGTAGAGCAATCCCAGGCCACCCCAGACCAGAGCCTGGACCAGCAGGACGAGACGGGCGAAGAGCATCCGATTTCTCCTTGGCCATGCAGCCATTGCCGAGCGTCCAGACCTGCGACCGGGAGTCGCGGACGCACCACCGATCAGCTAAAGACCCCGCACGGCGCGGCAAGTTCGGGCAAGCGCGTCATATGGGGAAACAAACACCGGGTGGGGGCCGGGTACACTGGGGAGTATGCTCAATCGCGTTCGAATTTCGAGGTTCCAACCATGCGCACCCTGCTTCTGCTAACCGCCCTCGTCGCCGGCGCCGCCCAGGCTGCCGAGCCGCTGTCCATCGACGTGCACCGCGATGCCAACTGCGGCTGCTGCAAGGACTGGATCAAGCACCTGGAAAGCAACGGCTTCACCGTCAACGACCACGTCGAGACGGACATGAGTGCAGTGAAGACCAAACTCGGCGTCCCGCACAGCATGGGCTCGTGCCACACCGGCGTGATCGACGGCAAATTCGTCGAGGGCCACGTGCCGGCAGCCGATGTGCTGAAGCTGCGTGAGCGTGCCGACCTGATCGGCGCCGCCGTGCCGGGCATGCCGATGGGCTCGCCGGGCATGGAAATGGGCGACCGGCACGACGCTTACCAGGTGGTCGGGCTGACCAGGAGCGGTCAGCGCGAAGTGATCGCCGACTACCCGGCACACTGACGCCAGGGCTATCCCTCACCCCTGAGCGCTGGCGGAGGTGGGATGGGGCTTCCGGCGCGCGGGGCACTCTCCAGGTTCCCGCGCGGCAATGCTCCGCGAGCAGGATGGGGTGGGGGACTCCAAACAAAAAGGGCGACCATTGGGTCGCCCTTTTTCATTCACACACTCGTCATTCGGCTTTGGCCGGCAACAGCCCGTCGGCGCGGAACATCGCCTTGATCCCCCGCACGGCCTGACGCAGGCGATCACGGTTCTCGATCAGGGCGAAGCGCACATGGTCATCGCCGTAGTCACCGAAGCCGATGCCGGGCGATACGGAGACCTTGGCGTCCTTGAGCAGCTTCTTGGCGAACTCCAGCGAGCCCAGGTGCGCATAGGGCTCGGGGATCTTCGCCCAGATGTACATGGAGGCCTTGGGGTTCTCCACCATCCAACCGGCTTCGTGCAGACCTTTCACCAGCACATCGCGGCGCTTCTGGTACTGGTCGGCGATGTCGCGCACGCACTGCTGGTCGCCTTCCAGCGCGGCGATGGCCGCCACCTGCAGCGGGGTGAAGGTGCCGTAGTCGTGGTAGCTCTTGATCCGCGCCAGAGCCGAGACCAGCTCCGGGTTGCCGACCATGAAGCCGATGCGCCAGCCGGCCATGTTGTAGCTCTTGGACAGGGTGAAGAACTCCACCGCGATGTCCTTGGCACCCGGCACCTGCATGATCGACGGCGCCTTCCAGCCATCGAAGGTGATGTCCGCGTAGGCCAGGTCATGCACCACCAGCACGTCGTAGCGCTTGGCGAGGTCCACCACGCGCTCGAAGAAGTCCAGCTCCACGCACTGCGCGGTGGGGTTGGAGGGGAAGCCGAGGATCATCATCTTCGGCTTGGGAATCGATTCGCGGATCGCCCGCTCCAGCTCGTTGAAGAAGTCGATCCCCGGCACCAGCGGCACCGAGCGCACCTGCGCGCCGGCGATCACCGCACCGTAGATGTGGATCGGATAGCTGGGGTTGGGCACAAGAATGGTGTCGCCGTGGTCCAGGGTGGCGAGCATCAGGTGCGCCAGGCCTTCCTTGGAGCCGATGGTGACGATGGCTTCGGATTCCGGGTCGATCTCGACCTCATAGCGGTCGCGGTACCAGTGCGAGATGGCGCGGCGCAGGCGCGGAATGCCACGGGAAGTGGAGTAGCCGTGGGTGTCTTCGCGCTGGGCGACCTGGCAGAGTTTCTCGACGATGTGCGGCGGCGTGGCCCCGTCCGGGTTGCCCATGGACAGGTCGATGATGTCCTCGCCACGGCGGCGGGCGGCCATCTTCAGTTCGGCGGTGATGTTGAAGACGTAGGGGGGCAGGCGATCGATGCGCGCAAAGCGACGAGCTGAACGGGGTTCAGTCATGGTGTCCTCTGATTAACGTAGGCGCCCGGAACCGTCCGAGCGACGCCGGCCACTGCGGTGGCCTGGAAAGCACGGCGCTGTGACCTGCGCTTTCTTGTCGGCGAACATATAGCTCGCTAGGCTGGCTGTCGAGTTTTTCTTTACGCCGCTCAAGAGCGGCATCTGGAGGCCCATGTCCGCGCAACAGTACTGGCAGCTCGACGTCTTCGCCGACCAACCGCTCACCGGCAACGGCCTGGCGGTGTTCCCCGACGCCCGCGGCATACCCGCCCAGACCCTGCTGGCGCTGACCCAGGAACTGCGTCAGTTCGAGTCGATATTCCTGTTCCCCTCGGCCACGCTGGACACCTATTCGGCGCGCATCTTCACCGTCGACGAGGAACTGCCGTTTGCTGGCCACCCGGTCCTGGGAGCCGCTGCTCTGCTTCACCACCTGCACCAGCGCGGAGAGGAAGAACACTGGACGCTGGAGCTGCCGGCGAAAGCCGTGAAGGTTGCCACCCGCCGCCGGGGCACAGGCTTCCACGCCGAGATGAACCAGGGCACGGCTGATTTCGGCACCGTGCTGGATGACGAGGCGCGCCGCTGGTTCGCCGAAGCCTTCTCGCTGAACGCCGCGGACCTGGCCGACTATCCGGCGGCCGTGGTCAGCACCGGCCTGCCCTACCTGCTGCTGCCAGTGCGCAGCGAAGCAATGGGCCGCGTGCGCCAGCGCACGGATCTGACGGCCGAGCTGGCAAAACTCAACGCCGCCTTCGTCTTCGTACTGGATGTGGATAATCGCGAGGGCCGCACCTGGGACGGCGCCGGGATCATCGAGGACGTTGCCACCGGCAGTGCTGCCGGCCCTGTCGCGGCCTACCTGGTGGAACTGGGCAAGGCGCGCCGCGGCGAGTTGTTCCAGCTGTCCCAGGGCCGCTTCGTGGGCCGCCCCAGCCGTCTCGACGTGCAGGTCGGCCAGGACGACGAAGTCCGCGTCGGCGGTGATGTCCAGTTGCTTGCCCGCGCCGAACTGCTGCATCGATTCGCCTGACCACTGGATAGATCGGCAGTACAGAGAGACAAACCTGGAACATCATCCCAGGAATCGTCTGATCAATATTGAGGAATCGCCTTCCTCTAAGACTCCGATCAGGTCCGGATAATCGCGCTGACTATTTCGGAGCGCCTCGCGGCGCACCTTCCAGCAGATTTTCAGGACGCCTTTCATGTTGAATCTTTCCAATTACCGCCGCGTCGCCGTTGTTGGCGGAGGAAGCGCTGGATGGTTCGCCGCGCTCGAGCTCAGGAAACTCTTTCTCGATCAGGTCGAGGTTGTCCTGGTCGAGTCCGAGACACTGGGCATCATCGGTGCAGGCGAGGGCAGCCTGCCCAATTTCAATCGCGCACTCGATCGCTATGAGATCGACCGTGCCGAGTTCATGCGCGAGACCCGTTCGACCTACAAGCTGGGACTGACGCTGGAAGGCTGGCGTACCGGGAAAAAGGACGACATCTTCTTCCACCCTTTCTCGTTCCACAGCGATGGCGTGGACCTGAATGCCTGGATCGAGCCAAACGGCAGTTATCCACTGGCCTCCATCCTCCTCAACCAGGACCTGCAGCTTCATCACTTCCCCGATGCGTGGCGCCTCTACCGTGAAGGGGCCAGCCAGCAGCAGGCCGAAGCTTATCTGCAGGAGCAACTGAAGCTATATGCCGTGCCACCGATGGCCTTCCATTTCGACGCGCGGAAACTGGCGGAATACTTGCGTGAGGTTGCCCTCAAGCGCGGGGTGAAGAGGGTTAACGCGCGGGTAGAGTCAGTGCGCCTGAACGAGCGTCGGCATGTAACCCACCTGATTCTGGAGAATGGGGAGCTCGAGGTCGACTTCGTCATCGACGCCTCCGGCCTGCACCGCTTGATCATCGACAAGGCCCTGCACTCGCCCTGGGAGTCCTACTCCGATCACCTGCTGCTGAACCAGGCATTGCCTTTCTTCATCCCCGCACAAGGCGCGCACCCTTCGCTGGTCACCCGCGCAATCGCGATGAAGAATGGCTGGATGTGGTGCATCCCGACTCAGGACCGACTTGGCGTCGGCTATGTCTACAGCAACCAGCACACCGACAAGGAAGGCGCCCTGCGCGAAGCCCAGGCGTACTGGGGGACGGAGATCGAGCCGGTCAACCACTTCGCCTTCTCAGCGGGCCACTTCAAGGAGGTATGGATCGGCAACGTCATGGCCGTCGGACTATCCTCCGGCTTTGTCGAGCCCCTGGAAGCCACGTCCATTGGCCAGACACTCGTCCAGCTTGCCCGGTTCAACCAAGTGGTCAGCGCCTGCGATGGCCTCATTCCGCAGCAGCTGATTGATCAATTCAACCGTGACATCACCCGCCACTGGGACGGCATTCGCGATTTCCTTTTCCTCCATTACGACACGCCACGCCAGGATACCGAGTTCTGGAAGGCGGCAAGCAGTGCGACGCCCCCTTCCACCTACGCAGAGCTCAAGCGGACGTTCGCTCTTCGTCCACCTCGCGACGTGGATCTCGAGCCCTATCGCGGCGGTACCTTCAGCCTTTTCGGACCTACCAGCTGGATGTCTGTGGCTGCGCCACTAGGCGTTCTGACCCGAAAGGCAACAGCTGCGGACCTGGTGCCACTGTCGAAGGAGCAACGATGGAACATCGGTGAGTTCCTCGCCAAGGTAGAGCCGCGCATGACCGCGGAAGCTGCCATGTCGATCTAAGGACCAGCCCCGCGATACCGGCTCCTCCAGGACTAGCATGGAGCCGCCGAGCCACTCTGCTGTGCCGTCGCAGAGTGGCAGCGCGAATTATCTTTGCACTTCTTGCGGCGCTCTTATGAGAAATCCACGCCCCACGCTGATTCATGCCGGAACTACCGAGCCGCGCGCGCGCAGAATCCCACGCCACTCAATATCGACAGGGAAATTGCTTCCGGCAGCGCACCGGAGCACGTCTTGATCCGGCTGACAGATCGGAGCCCATGCCATGGCCAATATGTATCTCTCCCAGGCACCTTTTGTGGATAACGCGGCACCTTGCCAAACGACTGGAGACGGCATGCAACCGCTTCGGCACGCCGAACCGGAGCGTCGCACTCCCCGCCGACGAACTAGCTAAACCGGACTAGTTCTCCGTCCACTCGCAAGCAACTTCGGGCTGCACGACACGTACACATTGTCCCGAATTAATTCCTATAAATATCAAGAGCTTTTCATCACTTAAATTCCGGAAAGTCTTACACGCACTGTAAGCGCCCTGCTCTCTTCATTTCCGCGTCGAATACGGATGATTGCGGGGTACCCGGAGTGCCGCACCGCACTCCATCCAGTAGCACTCCAGGAAGCCAATGATGTTGAATTTATCCAACTGCCGCCGAGTCGCCGTAGTGGGCGGAGGAAGCGCCGGGTGGTTCGCCGCACTCGAACTAAGGAAGCTCTTTCTCCACAAAGTGGAAGTCGTCCTGGTTGAGGCAGAATCGCTGGGCATCATTGGTGCCGGCGAAGGCAGCCTGCCTAATTTCAACCGCGCGCTGGAACATTACGGGCTCGACCGTACCGAATTCATGCGCGAAACCCACTCCACGCACAAGTTGGGACTGGCCTTGGAAGGCTGGCGCAGCGGCGCTCCAGATGACATTTTCCTGCATCAGTTTTCCTACAGCCATGACGGTGTCGACCTGACGTCATGGGTCGAGCCCAACGGCAGCTACCCCCTGGCCTCGATACTGATCAACCAGGGCTACCAGCTACAGCACTACCCGGCCACCTGGAAGATGTGGCAAGAAGGAGCCAGTCAGGCCACCGCGGAGGCCTTTCTCCAGAGTCTCCCCGCCAAGACGCCCATGGCCTACCACTTCGACGCCCGCAAGCTGGCCTCCTATCTGCGAGATATCGCGATCAAGCGAGGGGTACAGCACATCAACGCAACCGTCGAAAGTGTGCGCCTTGACGAAAAAAGGCATGTCACCGCACTGGTATTGCCTGATCGCGAGATCGAAGTCGATTTCGTCATCGATGCCTCTGGTCTGCATCGACTGATCATCGGCAAGACGCTGAATGCGTCCTGGCAGTCCTATGCAGACCATTTGCTGTTGAACCGGGCCCTCCCCTTCTTTATCCCCTCACAGACGGAACACCCACCGCTGGTCACCCGCGCTATCGCCATGAGACATGGCTGGATGTGGTGTATTCCAACCCTTGAGCGCCTGGGGGTGGGTTACGTGTACTGCGACCGGTATACCGACAGGGAGGCGGCAGTAAAAGAAGTCCAGGACTACTGGGGGATGGACATCGAGCCGGCCAACGACTTCGCCTTTGAGCCCGGACACTACGACCAGGTGTGGCTGGGCAATGTCATGGCCGTCGGCCTCTCCTCCGGATTCGTCGAGCCGCTGGAGGCAACCTCCATTGGACAGACACTGGACCAGCTCGCGCGCTTCGGCGAATTGATCGTCGCCTGCGACGGCATCATTCCGCAGCAACTGATCGACCAGTTCAATCATGAGATCGGACGCTACTGGGATGGCATTCGAGACTTCCTGTTCCTGCACTATGACACCCCGCGCAACGACACCGAGTTCTGGCGTGCGGCGAGCAATGCAGCGGCACCCAGCACATACAAAGAGCTCAAGCGAACCCTTGCCCATCGCCCGCCCCGGCTGATGGATATGGAGCAATACCAGGGTGGCCCGTTCCGTATGTTCGGCGTGCCCAACTGGATGTCGGTGGCAGCTCCGCTGGGCATTTTGTCCCGCGAAGCGACGGCCTTGGATCTGCGCTCCCTGTCGCAGGAAAAGCGACAGCGCCTGGGCAGCTTCCTCGCCAAGGTAGAAAGCCGCATGAAGGCAGAGAGCGGCGCCTCCAACTAAGCCGGACGGACGCCACACTCGCCAGCACCAGAACGTTGGACGTTGCCTGTCTTGCAGGGACGTCCAACGTACTGAGCGATCACCTGCCCGCTCACGCCACCCCAGCAATGCCTGAGATCAAGCGCAATGCCTCACTCGCCATTTCTTCTCCAGCTGCTGGTCATACTGGCCGTTTCCCGCTTGTGCGGCCTGTTGCTAGGGTTACTGAAACAACCCACCGTGATCGGTGAAATGGCCGCTGGAATAGTGCTGGGGCCGATCGTGTTCGGTGCGCTGTTCCCGGCGCAGCACGCCGAGTTGTTCGAGCCCCATTCGCTTTCGGCGCTGTCCTCCCTGTCACAACTGGGGCTGGTACTGTTCATGTTCGTCGTCGGCGCCGAACTGCGCGCGCCCGATGGTGCGCGTGCTCAACTCAAGTCAGCCAGCCTGGTGGGTATCCTCAGCGTCCTGGTACCAATGGTTCTCGGCTTTTTCGCGTCCGCCCTGCTCCATTCCTCCCTGGCCCCGGCCGGAGTGGGTTTCTGGCCCTTCGCGCTGTTCATGGCGGCAGCCATGTCGATTACCGCCTTCCCTGTCATGGCGCGCATCCTGAAAGAGCGCGGCATGACCCAGACACCCATGGGGCGCCTGTCGATGGCATCGGCGGCTATCGCTGACGTGCTTGCCTGGATCATGCTCGCCGCGGTCGTCGCACTGACCGGAATCGATGGCTCTACCGCCATCGTAAAGACGACACTCGGCCTGGTCGTTCTCGTGGCCGTCATCTTTATCCTGTTCAAGCCATTGTGCGCATGGCTGCTGCGGACCTACGTGAAGGACGGTTGCCCTGGATTGATGATGCTTTCGGTCCTGGCCGGCGGTGCGATAGGCTGCGCCGCTTTGACCCAGTGGCTGGGCGTCCACGCTGTGTTCGGCGCCTTCCTGTTCGGGGCCTGCCTGCCGCGGGATGATCGCCTGCTGAAAACGCTGGTCGAACGCCTGGAGTTTCCTGCGCTGGTCCTGTTGATGCCCGTGTTCTTCGCGATTGCCGGACTCAGCACCACCACCGACGCATTCACCCCGACTCATATCGGAGCCCTGATACTGGTTATCCTGGTTGCAGTCGCCGGCAAGGTACTGGGTGGCGCTGCGGGAGCTCGCGCTGGCGGACTCGCCTGGCGGGACAGCTTTGCAGTTGGCTCGTTGATGAACGCCCGTGGCCTGATGGAACTGATCGTCATGAAAGTTGGGCTCGACGCAGGCCTGATCGGCCCCGAGATGTTCACCATGTTGTTGGTGATGGCGATTCTGACCACTGCCATGACCGCCCCGTTACTCAGCCTGTTCAGTGCATCCGCCCGACTTCCCTGAACACAGAGCCGACTGGAGTGCCGCAGGGCAGATCGGGCTCAGGCGAATCGCGCAGACTTGGCATCGGCCACACGACTGAGCGATATCAGTGCATCCTGAGCTCAGTCCAACGCCTCGCCTGACGATCGGGCTGGCGGCAAACGCCTCCCAAGACAACACTCAACCCACTTATTCGATGGAGATGCCGCCATGCTCTGGCGCAAAGGACGACGCAGCGACAACGTAGTGGATGCCCGCGATGAAACCGGCGGAGGCATGGGCGGTGGCGGAGGCATGCGCATCGGCGGGCGTGGACTGAGTCTGGGCGGCGTGGCTATCGTCGTGGTGATCGGCCTGCTCTCCGGACAGGACCCGATGACCATCCTCGGCTCGCTGCTCGGTCAGATGGATGTTTCCCAGCAACAGGCACCGAGCCGCCCAGTGCAGGGCAAGCCGGCCACCGGCGCCGACCCGCAGGTGGAATTCGTCCAGTCGATCCTCGGCGATACCGAAGACACCTGGGGCGAGATCTTTGCCCGCAGCAACCAGCAGTACGAGCAACCCAAGCTGATCCTGTTCAACGGCGGGGTGAACTCGGCCTGCGGCTTCGCTTCCTCGGCGGTCGGCCCCTTCTACTGTCCCGGCGACCACCGGGTTTACCTCGACCTCGGATTCTTCCGCGAGATGGAGCAGAAGTTCTCTGCCGCCGGCGACTTCGCCCAGGCCTACGTGATTGCCCACGAAGTCGGGCACCACGTGCAGAACCTGCTGGGTATCTCCGCCAAGATCAACGCCGCACGCCAACGCGGCGCGCGCATGGAGGGAGCCAACGGCCTCTCGGTGCGCCAGGAGTTGCAGGCCGACTGCTTTGCCGGCGTCTGGGCCAACCATGCCCAGCAGCGCCTGAACTGGCTGGAGCCAGGCGACGTGGAAGAAGCGCTGAATGCTGCCAATGCCATCGGCGACGACCACCTGCAACGCCAGGCGCGCGGCACAGTGATGCCCGACTCCTTCACCCACGGTTCGTCCGCGCAGCGTGTTCGCTGGTTCAAGCTCGGCTTCGAAAGCGGCTCGCCGGGCAAGTGCGATACCTTCAAGGCGCAGACGCTGTAAGGCACCGAGACGTATCGGCTTGGAGTCTGCGCCTAGAAACTGCGWKATCGGAAG
>NZ_MACM02000020.1:0-6796 GCF_001675465.2 Pseudomonas sp. AU12215 | reverse complement strand
AACGAGGGTATTTTTCGCCCCAAGCGAAAAACCGGATGGAGGGGCAAGCGCTTTGGTTACTTTCTGGCGTTTGAGAAAGTAACTCGCCCGAGGGGGCGAAACCCAATACATCCGAACACACCGAAGCGACGCAGAAACACCCAACCCCAACTAAGTAATCACCCGTATGTCCCGAGCAAACAAGTCGCTCTAGGATGGCCCCACCTGCGCTCCGGACAAACTCAATGCCCCACATCGCCATCGACTACACCGCCAACCTCACCAACGACCTGCTGCCCCTGGAACTGCCTGAAAAACTCCATGAAGCCGCAAAAGGCCTGGGCGTGTTCCCCAGCAACGGCCTGCGCACCTTCGCCCGCGCCATCGACCAGTTCCACGTTGGCGCCAACACCCGGGACGAAGCCTTCATCAACATCCAGATCCGCATCGCCCCTGGCCGCCCCGAGGAGTTGCGCCAGCGCATCGTCGACACCCTGTTCGCCACCGCCGAACAGACCCTCGCCGAACTCATCGAAAAACGCCCCATCGGCCTGCAACTGGAAATCACCGAACTCGACCGCAGCCTGACGCGCATGGCCGGCAGCCTGCCCACGGCGTAATCACCCAGCAAAAGAAAAGGGCCTCCGAAGAGGCCCTTTTTTCAATCGTTCAACCGCACATCAGGCGCGACTGGCGACGCTGCCCTGCTCCTTGGGAGCAAGGTTGAGCGCAAAGTACAGCACCGTCAGCAGCACCAGGAAGGCCGGGCCGATATACAGCGCGATGCGCGTATCTTCGAAGAACGCCATCAGCACCACTACCAGCACCAGGAAGGCCATGGCCAGGTAAGAGCTGATCGGGTACAGCCACATCCTGAACTGCAGCTTGCCGGCTTCGGCAGCGCTCAGCCCGCGGCGGAATTTCAACTGCGCCAGCAGGATCATCGCCCAGGTCCAGATGGCACCGAAGGTGGCGATGGAGGTCACCCAGGTGAACACCTTCTCGGGCACCAGATAGTTCAGCAGCACGCCCAGCAGCAGCGCGAAGATCGACAGCAGCAGCGCATTGCGCGGCACGCCGCCGCCGGAGGTCCTGGCGAACACAGCCGGGGCCTGGCCATGCTGGGCGAGGCTGTAGAGCATGCGGCCGGTGCTGAAGATGCCACCGTTGCACGACGACAGCGCGGCGGTGATCACCACGAAGTTGATGATGCCGGCGGCGGTCTTGATGCCCATGCGCTCGAAGGTCATGACGAAGGGGCTGCCCTGGGTGCCGATCTCGTTCCACGGGTAGATCGACATGATCACGAACAGCGCGCCCACGTAGAACAGCAGGATGCGCCAGAACACCGAGTTGATCGCGCCCGGGATGGTCTTCTGCGGGTTCTTCGCTTCGCCGGCGGTGAGGCCGATCATCTCCACGCCCAGGTAGGCGAACATCACCATCTGCAGCGACATCAGCACGCCGGTGATGCCGTGGGGCATGAAGCCGCCGTTGCTCCAGAGGTTGGAGATGCCGGTGGCGATACCGCCGTTGCCCAGGCCGAAGAAGATCATGCCGGCGCCGGCCAGGATCATGGCGACGATGGTGACGATCTTGATCAGGGCGAACCAGAACTCGAACTCACCGAAGGCGCGCACGGCGATGAGGTTGATGGTGCCCATGCTCGCCAGCGCGGCCAGCGCCCAGATCCAGCGCGGCACGTCGGGGAACCAGATGCCCATGTAGATGGCCACCGCGGTGATCTCCGCGACGCAGGTCACCAGCCAGAGGAACCAGTAGTTCCAGCCGGTCAGGTAACCGGCCAGCGGGCCGAGGTAGTCCTGGGCGTAGCGGGCGAACGAGCCGGCCACGGGATTGTGCACGGCCATCTCGCCGAGGGCGCGCATGATCACGAGGATGGCGAGACCGCCAATGATGTAGGAAAGCATGATGGCCGGGCCGGCCATCTGGATGGCCTTGGCGGAGCCGAGGAACAGACCGACGCCGATGCAGGCGCCCAGGGCCATGAGACGGATGTGCCGCTCGTTGAGATCCCTTTGGAGATCGTGGGACGACATGGTGATGCAACCTCATTTTGTTCTTGGGAAATATCAGCCGAGGACTCTAAGTGCAGTCGGGATGCGGAACCGCCGAAAAGGCTTCGCCACCGCGCCGGGCGGCACGGAGGGAGAAGTGTCTGGCAGTTCCAGGACGGCACACCGGAAGAGGCTGCCCGCTCTTGTGAAGCGGACGTGGGCATTGCGGGAGGACCACGGCTGAGGTCGCGGGCGAGTGTTACACAAGTAGGAGGGAATCGTCTGCACCACCAAGGTGCAATGTGACCAAAGGGATAGCGGCGTATCGCCACATCTTCCCGCGCCACCAGGGCCGGTGTAGAGCGGTTCAGCCACCCAGCGGCTGAAACTCCAGCAGCAGCGAGCAGGGCTTGCCGGTGTCCGGATGACGAGGCTCGCGCAGTTGCCGCAGGCGCCAGCCGCTGGCGGCCAGCAGCGCCAGCCAGGACTCCAGGGTGCGGAAGAACCAGGGCATCGGTGCGCTGAACTCACCGCCGAAGGCAGCGAAGTCTTCCAGGCGCCAGCCGTCCACATAGGGCGCGTCACCGCAGGCGGCCCACGGATGCACGGTCTGGATCAGCAGCCGCCCGCCGGGATTGAGCCGCTCGCGAAGTACGCCGAGCAATGGCGCGAGGTACTCGTCGAGCAAGGCGAAATTGCACACCAGGGCGTCGAACTGGCCGAGTGAATCTCCGGCTTCAATGAGTCCCACGTAATCCATCACTTCATAGCGCCCACCGCCCGCCATCTGCGCGGCTTCAATGAGCGGTGCGGAAGCATCCACGCCGACACACTCGCTGCCCTTCTCGGCCAGCGCACGACACAACCAGCCTTCGCCGCAACCGATATCCAGCACACGGCGTGCCGGACCTTCGGCAATCGCGGCGAGGATCGCCGCGTCGGTGACCAGCCGCCGGCTCTCGATGCGCTGCTCGCGCACCGCGCGGGTCCAGGCATCGGCGTTGGCCTGCCAGCTCTGGCGGATTCGGGCGTCGTGGTCGGTCATGGCGATATCCGTGAGTGGGGAGAGGCGATCGCGGATCAATCCGCTCCTGTGCCGGTGACGGGCTACGGCGTCCTCAACGACTTGGGCACCGCCAGCCCCCTGGGCGGCGGCGTCTGCGGCAACGCCTTGCGGCACCCGGCATCACTGAACGGTCCGCCGATCTTCTGCCAGCCACTGCCCGGTGATGTCTGCTGGCAGGTATAGGCGCCATCGAGCTTGCTCTGCCATTTATAGAAGGGCATCGGCGCGGCGGCGAGGTTCAACGAAACGCCCAGCAGCGCGATCAGGGGCAAAAAGTACGAACGCATCGGCGGCCATTCCTGTCCAAATAATCACATTCCACCTGCTGGCCGTCGGCAAATCAATCCGGCGAGCCACGAACGGCACCTGGCGGCGCGCAGATTTTTCGCCGCCAACTACGCTGGAACTTAGGAAAGCCGCAGGTTAGGGGCTTTCGCGGCGCCGGGAGGGGCGTCGGCCATCACGTGGGCGGAGTTCGCTACCTGGGCTGTCGTACAAGCATGGGCGGGGCGTGAATATGGGCAACTCGAAGCATTCCGGTACGCAAGTGGCAGGCCAACCGGGAAGTCCGGGGCCCGGCCTTTCCCCACAGAAAGTGCATCACCACCGCTTCCTTCTTCTCTTCCTGTTTCTCCTGCCTTTGCTTGCCGCCATGGGTGCGGCGCTGCTGTATGAGGCGCGTACCTCCAAGCTGCAGGCGCGCGAGCTGGCACGCTACGCCACCGGCCTGACCTGGCGCCTGGAACAGGGCAGCACCGACGCTGTGGTTTATCCACAAGGCGGCCCCTTCGATCGGCGCCTGGGCTATCAGCAGTTGCCGACCTTCCTGGGCCGCCTGCACGAGCGCAACTTCGTCACCCTGAGCCAGGCGCGCTTCTCCGATCCGCTGATGCAGTACACCGGCCACGGGATGTTCCCGCCCTACCCGGAGAAGGCCCAGGCCGGCGTCGATATCGCCGACTGTCGCGGCCTGCCGATCTACAACTTCCGCTACCCGCAGCGGCTCTACGCCAACTTCGAGAGCATCTCCCCGGCCATCGTCAACAGCCTGCTGTACATCGAGAACCGCGACCTGCTCGATCCCGACCGCCCCTACCTGAACCCCGCCATCGACTGGAGCCGCTTCACCCAGGCCTCCGTGGCGCAGGTGGGCAAGCTGGTCGGGCTGGGCAACCACGCCCCCGGCGGCAGCACCCTGGCCACGCAGATCGAGAAATACCGCCATTCCGAGGATGGCCGCACCAACTCCATCACCGACAAGCTGCGGCAGATGGCTTCGGCCAGCGTGCGCACCTACCAGAACGGCGCGGAGAACATGGCCGCACGGCGCAACGTCGCCCTCACCTACCTCAACTCCGTACCGCTCTCGGCGCAGCCGGGTTACGGCGAAGTGAGCGGCCTGCCCGATGGCCTGTGGATCTGGTACGGCGCCGACTACCAGCAGGTCAACAAGCTGCTCAACGCCCCGCCCGGCTCCGGTGCGGAGCTTGCCGCGCAGGGCAAGGCGCTGCGCCAGGTCGTTTCGCTGATGATTGCCCACCGCCGGCCTTCCTGGTACCTCGCCCGTGGCCGCGACCAGTTGGCCGTGCTGACCGACAGCTACCTGCGCCTGCTCGCGCAGAACAACGTGATCGCCCCGGAACTTCGCGACGCGGCGCTCAAGCAGAAGCTGGTATTCCGCGATCCGCGCAGCGAGCCCAGCTTCACCCCGCTGGAAAACAACAAGGGCATCGGCCTTGCGCGCACCCGCCTGGCCGGCATGCTCGACGTGCCGCTGTATGACCTCGATCGCTTCGACATGAGCTTCACCACGACCCTGCAGCATGAACTGCAGGAGCAGGTCACCGGCTACCTGCGGCACCTGTCCGACCCGGACTTCGCCGAGCAGATCGGCCTGTTCGGCGAGCACCTGCTGTCCAAGGACAAGACCAGGGACGTGCGCTACAGCTTCACCCTGTTCGAGCGCACCCCCAGCGGCAACCGCGTGCGCGTGCAGACCGACAGCACCGAGCAGCCCTTCGACATCAACGAAGGTAGCAAGCTGGAGCTGGGCTCGACCGCCAAGCTGCGCGTGCTCGCCACCTACCTGGAAACCATCGCCGACCTGCACCAGCAGTACGCGCCGA
The DNA here is from genome assembly GCF_001675465.2 of Pseudomonas sp. AU12215. Taxonomy (NCBI): domain Bacteria; kingdom Pseudomonadati; phylum Pseudomonadota; class Gammaproteobacteria; order Pseudomonadales; family Pseudomonadaceae; genus Pseudomonas; species Pseudomonas sp. AU12215. The sequence goes on along the minus strand of NZ_MACM02000020.1, from coordinate 1,607 downwards.
TGACGGTCGCCGAGCTGAAGAAGGTGGACATCGAACCGCTGGACATCCTCAGTCGCTGGTCCATCGATTACCTGATCGCCGCCAAGGACCGCAACCTGCCGGACATGCTCGCCGCCGCACTGCAGCGCAAGTACTCCGCCAGCCCCTATGAAAGCTTCTTCACCGGCGGCGGCGTGCACACCTTCAGCAACTTCCGCAAGGAGGACAACGGTCGCATTCCGACCCTGCAGGACGCGCTGCGCGAATCCATCAACCTGCCCTTCGTGCGCCTGCTGCGCGATCTGGTGCGCCACGACATCTACGCCAACGAAGGCAGCAAGGTTGCGGTGCTGGCCGACGACAAGGACCCGCGTCGGCAGGACTACCTGGACCGCTTCGTCGACAAGGAAAGCCAGGTCTACCTGCTGCGCTTCTGGCAGAAATACAAGGGCAAGGACAACGACGACCGCCTGAATACCTTTCTCGATGGCCTGCGCGCCTGGCCGGTGCGGCTGGCGGCGATCCATCGCTACCTGCAACCACAGGCCGATCTGCCGACCTTCACCGCCTTCCTGCAGGACCGCCTGAAGCAGGGCAAATACGCTGGCGACAAGCTCACCGACAAGCGCATCGAGGACCTCTACACCCGCTATGGACCGGGCGCCTTCGACCTCAATGACCAGGGCTACGTCGCCCGCGTGCACCCGCTGGAACTGTGGCTGCTGGGCTACCTGCAACGCCAGCCGGCGGCGACCTTCGCCGATGCCGTGGCCGCCAGCGGCGCCGAGCGCAAGCAGGTCTACGGCTGGCTGTTCAAGTCGCGGCACAAGTACGCCCGCGACAAGCGCATCCGCATCATGCTGGAGGTGGAAGCCTTCCTCGACCTGCATGAACAGTGGAAGCGCCTGGGCTACCCGTTCGACCACCTGGTGCCATCGCTGGCCACCGCGCTGGGCAGCTCCGGGGACCGCCCCGCCGCGCTGGCGGAGCTGATGGGGATCATCCTCAACGATGGTGTGCGCCAGCCGACCCTGCGCATCGATAGCCTGCACTTCGCCGCCGCCACGCCCTATGAGGTCACCCTCGGCCCGGAATCCAACAATGGCCGCCAGGTGATGCGTTCGGAGGTCGCCCAGGCTCTGCGCACGGCGCTGTCGCAGGTGGTGGACGCGGGTACCGCACGGCGCTTGTCAGGCACCTTCAAGCTGGCCAATGGCAACGCACTGGTGATGGGCGGCAAGACCGGCACCGGCGACAACCGCATCGAGAGCGTGACCCGCAGCGGCTGGGTGAAGAGTTCCAAGGCGATGAACCGCACGGCGACCTTCGTCTTCTACATCGGCCCACGCCACTTCGGCACGCTGACCGCCTACGTGGCCGGCAGCGAGTCGGACAACTTCAAGTTCACCTCGGCACTGCCGGTACAGGTGCTCAAGGGCATGGCGCCGATGTTGTCGAGCTACCTGGAGCCCGGGATCAGCACCGGCTGCCAGGAGCGCCTGGATAACCTGCGGGTGAGCTGGCGGTAAACCTGTAGGAGCAACTGTCTTCTCTGGATCGTCCGTCGCTGCGTCTTCCCCCTCACCCCAACCCTGGCTGCGCGCCCCGCTCCTCAGGGAGAGGGGGCA
>NZ_MACM02000019.1:0-15170 GCF_001675465.2 Pseudomonas sp. AU12215 | reverse complement strand
TCCGAGCTGATGGACGACCAGGCACCGCGCGCCTTCTACGACTACATCCGCAACAAGGATTACGGCCTGTCGCCGGAAATTCCGGCGGACAAGCGCACCCTCAACCAGTTCCGCCGCTTCACCGGTCGCGCCGAAGGGCTGTCGATCAGCTTCGAAGCGCATCTGCTGGGCAGCAAGGTGGAGTACGACGAGGAGCGCGACATGCTGATCATCCGCGGTCTGCCGACGCAGTTGCAGGACCAGCTCAAGCGCCGCAAGGACTGACGGTTTTTCACCCATAAGAAAGCCCATCTCGCGATGGGCTTTTTTGTGCGTGACGATTGGACGCAGGGCGGTTCGCGAGCAAGCTCGTTCCTCTAAAAAAGCCCACCGGGCATTCCGGCGAACTGCAGGAGCGAGGGGGCACCCAGTTCTTGCTCATGAGCCTGCAGGACAGAGGACTCAAGCGAGCGCGGCACGGACTTCCGACAAAACGCCCCGCAGCCCGCGCGGTGCGGCTGCTAGAGTCAAATCAGGCGCCTCTCGCTCGCGGTGGCCGCCATGCCCGCCTTGCCCGCCTTGCACGCCTTCACTGTCGTAGCGTCCCCGCTCTCCGGGCATCCCCGGATGCACTGCTCGTACCTCGCGTTGCTGTTGCTGCTCTGCGCCAACCTCCTTTTCGCTGCCCCGCCGCCGCAGCCGCTCACGCCCAACGTCGCGCGCTTCGTGCTGGCCAACGCCGAATTCAGCGTGATGCACGAGATGGGGCACATGCTGATCGCCGAGTACGACCTTCCGGTGCTCGGACGCGAGGAGGACGCGGCGGACCAGCTCGGCTTCATCCTGCTGTTCCGCCTCTACGCGAAGCTGCCGCGCGACGAGGTGGACGCGCGCCTGCTGGACATCGCCGATTACTGGCGCCTGGAATGGCAGACGCCCAAGCCGCCGCCGGACCAGGTGCTGGCCTGGGACAGCCATCCGCTGGACGAACAGCGCTACTACAACATCGCCTGCCTGCTCTACGGCAGCGACATGGCGCGCCTGGACTGGCTGCCGCCCCTGACCGGGCTGCCCTACGAACGTGCCGTCTACTGCGACCAGGAGTTCCTGCAGGCCAGCAAGGCGTTCGAGTGGATTCGCCACGCGCGGCGGCACCCGTCGATCCAGCACCGCGCGGCGCTGCGTCTGAACTACGACACGCCGGCGGTGGACCGCGATAGCACGCTGCCGCTGATCGCCCTGCTACGTGACGGCGATCATCTGCAACGCATGGTGGACGAGGTGTTCCGGCTGTTCCGCCCGCCGCGTCCGCTGACGATCCAGCTGGTCAGCTGCGGCGCGCCGGATGCCTGGTACAACAGCAACAGCGGGGAAATGGCGCTCTGCTACGAGCGCCTGCAGCACTTCCGCGAAATGGCCGAGAACCTGCCGCGCCTGCGCACCCCGGTGACGCGGCAGTGCCCCGGCCCGGCCGGGCTCAGGCCGGGCGGATGCTGAAGCCGACGCGAGGGAAGTGCACATGCACCGTACCGGCGCGCGGGTCCTCGCGGCGCAGGATCAGGCTTTCCAGCCCGGCGTGCACCAACTCGCCTTCCACCGGATCGCAGCCGTAGTCGGTGGCGGCGATCACCACGCGCTGGCCGGGTGTGAAGCCGTTGGGATCGACGAAGTCCTCCTGGGGCAGTGCAACTGGCTGGCTGTCGCGCGCCACGGCGATGGCTTCTTCGCTGCTCATTTCACTCGGCGCACCATGGCCAAAGCCCAGCACACGAGCGAGCCAGGCACTGACCGCCGGATAGGCGTCCACCAGCGGTGAGGTGACCGGCGTGGCCTTGACGAACCACAGGCAGTGGGCGAGGGACAGGTCGGCTACCGAAGGTTCGCCGAACAGGAAATCGCCGTCTTCGCGGGCCAGTTGCTCCTCGACCCGCGCCATGAAGGTCGGCCACTGGTGCTTGGCCTGCTCGGCCGACAGTTTGCTGGCCGTGCCGCCACTGAACAGCTGGCTGCGATCGGCGACGAAGGCCTTGAGGAACTCCGGCGGCAGCTTGCCGAAGCGCATGGCAATGGATTCGGGCTGGAACACCAGGCTGACCGCATGCTGGAACACCACCGAGTCGACCCACAGCGAGAAGCTTGCAACGGTGAATTCGTGGCCTTCCGGGAACAGGGCGGGCACGGCCTTTTCCTGGTCCAGGCGGCGGGCGATCAGCGCAGTGTCGCAGTAGATATCGGCGCCGACCTGCAGCACGGGCGTCTTGCGGTAGCCGCCGGTGAGCGGCATCAGGTCCGGCTTGGGCATCAGCGGCGGGATGGTTACCGAGCGCCAGGGCAGCTGCTTGAAGCCCAGCATCAGGCGCGCCTTTTCGGCGAACGGCGAAGTCGGGTAGTGGTGCAGGATCAGCTCGGACATGGTGGGCTCCAGCGGCCGGAAAGTGGTCCGGCAGCTTAACCCGTGCTTCGCGCGAGTCCTACCTCATCCCTCGGATGGGACGACATCCACGGCGTTGATGACGAACGGATTGGCCAGTACCAGGCGCTCCTTGGCTTTCTTGGTCAGCGCCTTGATCGCGCGCTCACGGCGCAGGGCGTCCCCCTTGCCGGGGCAGGCCTCGACGTAGACCAGCGCCTGGGCCGGGCTGGAGTGGAAAAAGCGCGCGCCCTTGCCGGTGCGATGGGTCTCGAATCGGCGCTGGGCGTCGTCGCTGATGCCACAGTAAAGCGCGCCATTCTCGGCGCGCACCAGGTAGACGAACCAGGGTTTGGGTTCGGCCGCGGTCACGACGCCCAGACCCGCGCCTGCATGCGGTCGCAGTAGCCGACCAGGCGTTCATAGCTGCGCGCCATGTCGTTGAGCGGCGTTTCCAGGGTGCTGAGGATCAGGTTGGCCAGCACCCCGTAGGTGGCGGCATCGGCGCTGCAAGGCTGGGCGCCGCCGAAGTACGGCAGGTCGCCGAGCATGCCGTCGAGGGCTTCGAGGTCGTCGCGGGCGAAGCCCAGCAGCTCGTCGCGGCTATGGCGCAGCAGGCCGCGCCCCTTCAGGTCGCCGCGGATCTTGCGCTGCAGCATTGTGCCCACTACCGGCCGCAGCGGCGCGGGAATGCCGCGCAGCATCACATCCTTCACCTGACGGAAGCCCTGTTCGTCGAGCCAGCGGAAGTACACCAGCAGCGGCACCAGGTGCTCGTCGCACAGACGGGTGATCGATACCGCCCAACCGCGGCCACGGGCGTCGAGCCCCGCGTCCAGGTCGAATTCGTAGTACTGCTGCAGCGTACGCATGATGATCGCCGTATCGGCGATGGCCTTGCCGTCCAGCGTTATGAACGGCAGCTTGCCCTTGGGCCCCTTGCGCGGGTCCATCACGGGCTTGACCTGATACTCCAGCCCGGCAAGGCGCAGGAAGGTCTCCAGCTTCAGACAGAAGGGGCTGACGTTGGGTACGTTGAAGGCGGGCGGGAACTGGAAAAGAGTGATCATGGCGGTGTCCGGTTCTCAGTCGCCTGTCATTTAAGCCTATCCCGCCGCCAGGGGCGAGCCCGAAAGCCCTCTATCCGGCCTTCGCTGCTCGTTATGCGCGGTAGGCCGAGAGGCCTTTGGCGGCTTGCGCGCGGATCGCCGCCTGCACCGGCGGCGCCCAGCCCAGCAAGACTCCCTTGGCGCCGAGGGCCTGGCGCGACCACTTCCACAGATCGAAGCTGTCCACATGCTGACAGATCAATCCGTCGCGAAAGTGGAAATGTGCCCGGATGTGATTAGTCACTTTCCGACCGGTCTGGGTGAAGGTGTAGGACGCCACCCAGCGAGCCGACCCCCGCTGCCCATCCGCCTCGACGCCTTCATAGGTCAGCGAGAAGTCCTGGGCGCGAGCGGTGAGCATGCGCCACATGTCCCCGGCCTCGGCGCCGTGCAAATCGGTGAAGACCGGGTCGCTGAATTGCACATCGGCGCTGTAGCAGGCGGCCATGGCTTCGCCGTCGCGGCGCTGGAAGGCCTGGTAGAAACGTTCGATCAGCTGGGCATTGGGATGGGCCATGGTGTGCTCGTGTCGGTGGGCAATGGGCGCAGTATCCCCAAGGGCTCGACTGGACACGATTGGCGTTATGGACAACATTATGATCAATAGCGCCAAGTTTCTTACACGAGCACAGTGAGACGCCATGTTCAGGATAGCCCTGTTCGTCTGCCCGCAAACCCTGTGTTCCAGCCTTGGCCTGGCCATGGACAGCTTCCACCTCGCCAACCGCCTGGCGGGCGAACGCCACTTCGAGGTACTGCGGGTCAGTGCCGAGGGTGAGCCGGTGGACCTGTCCTTCGGCCGCGTGGCGGTGGAGGGCGGGCTCGATCTCGCCGCCGGCTGCGACCTGCTGCTGATTCCCGCCACCGGCGCGGATATCGACGCCACCTTCGCCGCCAATCAGCCACTGCTTGCCTGGCTGCGTCACGCCCCTGCCAGCGTGCAACTTGGCAGCCTGTGCAGCAGCGCTTTCCTGCTGGCCGAATCCGGCGTGCTGGATGGTCGTCGCGCTACCACGCATTGGGCGCTGGAGACGGCTTTCCGGGAGCGTTATCCACAGGTGCGTCTGGACATCGACGCCCTGTGTACCGAGGACAACGGTCGGTTCTGTTCCGGCGGCGCCCAGGCCGGGCTGGACCTGTGTCTGTACCTGATCGAGTGCCATGCCGGCGCTGCCCTGGCGCGGCGCGCGGCGGCGACCCTGGTGTTCGAGCACGGGCGAGGCCGCCAACGACGCTTCACGCCGCTGCTGCCCGATCCCTTGCCGGCCGGCTCACCACTGGAGCCGCTGCTGGCCTGGCTGGAGGACAACTACGCGCAACCCTTCGACCTCTCCGGCCTGGCGCAGCGCGTGCACTGCTCCACGCGCACGCTGTTGCGGCGCTTTCGCGAGCAGGTAGGGATGTCGCCGAACGACTACGTGCAGCGCCTGCGTATCGCTTCGGCACAGGAAGCGCTGGGCGATCCGGGGCGCTCGCTGGAACGCATCGCCAGTGATGTCGGCTACGCCGACCGAGCGAGCTTCGCGCGTCTGTTCAAGCAGGTGTGCGGGGAAACGCCGGGAGCTTTCCGGCAGAGGCTGCTGGGGAGGCAGGCATAAGCGGCGTTTGCCGTGGAAGGCAATTGTGATTCTGCGATCAGTGGAACCACTCCACCGCCGTACGCCAGACGCAGACACCAACGAAGTAAGCCGAAGCCGCGAACCAAAGGCCCAGCAACCAGGGTTGGTCGACCGGCTGCTGGAGGATCAGCAGTGCGCTGCTGAGCATCCAGACGAAGGTCACGGCGATGTTCAATGGCATGAACTGGCGCACGCGGAAGGGGTGCAGGAACTTCATGCGGGTCAGGGTCAGTGCAGCCAGCACCAGCACGGTGACGAAGCTTACCCAGGGGTGCAGGTCGAGCACGAAGAAGTACACCGCCACCACGTTCCACGCGGCCGGGAAGCCGACGAAGTAGTTGTCCTTGCTCTTCATGTTGACGTTGCAGAAGCAGAACAGCGAGGACACCAGGATCACCCCCACCGCCAGCAGCTCGGTGTGCACCGGCAGCGGTACGTAGCGGTAGATGAAGATCGCGGGGATGAAGACGTAGGTGAGGTAGTCGATCACCAGGTCCAGGGTCGAGCCATCGAAGTGTGGCAGCACCGCCTTGACGTCGAACTTGCGCGCCAGGGTGCCGTCCAGGCCATCCACCAGCAGCGCCACGCCCAGCCACAGCAGGCAGGCTTGCGGCCTGTTGTCGACCAGCGCCAGAAGCGCGAGCAGCGCTAGGATGACACCGCTGGAGGTCACCGCGTGGGCGCTCCAGGCCTTGGCTTTGCTGAGGTTCATTGGCGATAGGATCAGGTTCACGTCGGCTCTCTTCCTTTGGACGGCGGATGCAGGGGAGCTACCTCAAACGGTAGCCCATCCCTGACAAACCACTGCACATGGGAACACCGATGGGGAGCCGAGTTCAGCCGGCTTTTCGCGATGCCGCCGGTTTGCGCGGTGGAGTGGGCAGCATACGCCGTTGCGGCGTGCGCTTGCCATCGTGGGAGACGAGCGTGACGGGGCTAACCTGATAACGCGAGGAAAGGCGCGAATTCGTTGTAGGAGCGAGCTTGCTCGCGAACCGCCCAGCACTGTCGCGGCCGGGAAACTCGTTCGCGAGCAAGCTCGCTCCTACAGAAAACGCCGTATCAGTGCAGGATCTGACTGAGGAACAGCTTGGTCCGATCCGACTGCGGGTTGTCGAAGAACTGGTCCGGCGGCGCCTGCTCGACGATCTCGCCCTTGTCCATGAAGATCACCCGGTTCGCCACGGTGCGGGCGAAGCCCATCTCGTGGGTCACGCAGAGCATGGTCATGCCGCTCTGCGCCAGGCCGATCATGGTATCGAGCACTTCCTTGACCATTTCCGGGTCAAGCGCCGAGGTGGGTTCGTCGAACAGCATGATCTTCGGCTTCATGCACAGTGCGCGGGCGATCGCCACTCGCTGCTGCTGGCCGCCGGAGAGCTGGCCGGGGAACTTGTGGGCCTGCTCCGGGATGCGCACGCGCTCCAGGTAATGCATGGCGACTTCCTCGGCCTGGCGCTTGGGCATCTTGCGCACCCACATGGGTGCCAGGATGCAGTTCTGCAGCACGGTCAGGTGCGGGAACAGGTTGAAGTGCTGGAACACCATGCCCACTTCGCTGCGGATCGCCTCGATCTGCTTGAGGTCGTTGGTCAGCTCGGTGCCGTCGACCACGATGCTGCCCTGCTGGTGTTCCTCCAGGCGGTTGATGCAGCGGATGGTGGTGGACTTGCCCGAACCGGACGGCCCGCAGAGCACGATGCGCTCGCCCTGCTTGACCTCCAGGTTGATGTCCTTGAGCACGTGGAACTGGCCGTACCACTTGTTCACGCCCTTCATGGTGATCATCACGTGATCGCCGATGGCCGGCTGTGCGGTCTTGTTGGTGGCTTCAGACATGATGAACTCCTAACGCTTGTGGCCAGTGTCCAGCTTGTGCTCCAGGTGCATGGAGTAGCGGGACATGCCGAAACAGAAAATCCAGTAGACGACTGCCGCGAAGACATAGCCTTCGGTGGCCATGCCCAGCCAGGCCGGGTCCGCGGTGGCGCGCTTGATGCTATTGAGGAAGTCGAACAGGCCGATGATGATCACCAGGCTGGTGTCCTTGAACAGCGCGATGAAGGTGTTGACGATGCCGGGGATCACCAGCTTCAGCGCCTGCGGCAGGATCACCAGGCCCATGGTCCGCCAGTAGCCCAGGCCCATGGCGGCCGCGGCTTCGTACTGCCCCTTGGGGATGGCCTGCATGCCGCCGCGCACCACCTCGGCGATGTAGGCAGCCTCGAACAGCACCACCATCACCATGGCGCGCAGCAACTTGTCGAGGTTCATGCCTTCGGGCAGGAACAGCGGCAGCATCACCGAGGACATGAACAGCACGGTGATCAGCGGCACACCACGCCAGAACTCGATGGTGGTGACGCAGATGACCTTGATCGCCGGCATCTTCGAACGCCGCCCCAGCGCCAGCAGGATGCCCAGCGGCATCGCCCCGCAGATACCGACCGCGGCGATCACCACGGTGAGCATCAGCCCGCCCCAGGCGCTGGTCGGCACGGTTTCCAGCCCCAGGAAGCCGCCGTGCAGTAGCCAGTAGGCCACGATCGGCAGCGCCACCAGGAAACACAGGCCGTACTTCACCTTGTACGCGAAGCGCTTGAGGAACAGCGGCGCCGCGCCGAACACCACGAACAGCACGGTGAGGTCCACGCGCCAGCGCAGTTCCTCGGGGTAGAAGCCGTACATGAACTGGCCGAAGCGTGAACCGATGAACACCCAGCAGGCGCCCTCGCGGGAGCAGTCGGCGCGGGTGCTGCCGGTCCAGTCGGCCTTGATGATCGCCCACTCCAGCAGCGGCGGCAGGATCAGGTAGACCAAGTAAATGCCGACCAGCGTCAGCAGGGTGTTGAACCAGCTGGAGAACAGGTTGGCGCGCAGCCAGGCGAGCACGCCCACGCTCATCGCCGGTGGCGGCAGGTCGGGCTTGAAGGTATGAGTTGTCATGGTCTGCTCCCTCTACCGCTCGACCAGCGCGATGCGCTTGTTGTACCAGTTCATCAGCAGCGAAATGCTGATGCTGATGGCCAGGTACACGCTCATGGTGATGGCCATGGTTTCGATGGCCTGGCCGGTCTGGTTGAGCACCGTGCCGGCGAACAGCGAAACCATGTCCGGATAGCCGATGGCGGCGGCCAGCGAGGAGTTCTTCGCCAGGTTCAGGTACTGGCTGGTCAGCGGCGGGATGATCACCCGCAGCGCCTGCGGGATGATCACCAGGCGCAGGGTCTGCCCCGGACGCAGGCCCAGGGAGCCGGCAGCTTCGGTCTGCCCATGGCTGACCGCCTGGATGCCGGCGCGCACCGTCTCGCCGATGAAGGCGGCGGTGTAGACCGACAGCGCGAGGACAATGGACACCAGCTCCGGGATCACCACCCAGCCGCCGCGGAAGTTGAAGCCCTGCAGCACTGGCACGTCCCAGTGGAACGGCGCTCCGGCGACCAGCGACACCAGGCCCGGCAGCACCACCAGCAGCGCCAGGCCGCTGAGGAACACCGGGAAGGCCTTGCCGGTGGCATGGCGACGGGCCTTGGCCCACTTCCAGATCACCACCCAGCCAACCAGCGCCAGGATCACCGCGACGATGAACGGGCCGAGGCCGTCGGCAGCGATCGGCGCGGGCATCTGCAGGCCGCGGTTGTTGACGAAGAACAGGTCGCCGAAGCTGATGCTCTGCCGCGGGCCAGGCAGCGGGCCGAGCACGGCGAAGTACCAGAAGAAGATCTGCAGCAACGGCGGGATATTGCGGAACGTCTCGATGTACAGGGTCGCCAGCTTGCGGATCAGCCAGTTCGGCGACAGCCGCGCCACACCGAGGATGAAGCCCAGGACGGTGGCAAAGAAGATGCCCACCACCGTGACCAGCAGGGTGTTCAGCAGGCCGACCATGAACACCCGTCCGTAGGTGTCACTTTCGCTGTAGTCGATCAGGTGCTGGGAGATGCCGAAGCCGGCGCTGTGGTCGAGGAAGCCGAAACCGGACTGAATGCCGCGATGGGCCAGGTTGGTCTGGGTGTTGTCGAAGAGAAACCAGCCGACCGCCACGACGAAGATGACGGCGATGATCTGGAATGCCCAGCCGCGCACGACGGGATCGTTGATCGATACCCCCCGCGGGCGCTGGGCCTTGACGGAATTCTGCATGTAAGCCCTCTCGGAAGGCCGCCGGGCGACCACGGGGCTACGCCCGTGGCCGCCCGGAAGGCTTCACGTCGTTCGAAACAGTCCGGCGCCCACACTCCGGGCGCCGGAACGGGTCAGGTCAGCGCACCGGCGGTGCGTACTGCAGACCACCCTTGTTCCACTGGGCGTTGAGGCCACGCTTGATCTTCAGCTCGCTGCCGTCGCCGACGTTGCGGTCGAAGATCTCGCCGTAGTTACCCACTTGCTTGACGATCTGCACCGCCCAGTCCTTGGGCAGCTTGAGGTCCTTGCCATAGTCACCCTCGCCGCCGAGCAGGCGCGCGACGTCCGGGTTCTTGGTGCTCTTGGCCTGCTCCTCGACGTTCTTCGAGTTGATGCCCAGCTCCTCGGCGTTGAGCATCGCGAAGAGCGTCCAGCGGGCGATGTCGAACCACTCCTCGTCACCCTGGCGCACGGCCGGGCCGAGGGGCTCCTTGGAGATCACTTCGGGCAGCACCACATAGTCATCCGGCGCGGCCAGCTTGATGCGCTGGGCATAGAGCTGCGACTGGTCGGAGGTCAGCACGTCGCAACGGCCGGACTCCAGCGACTTGGCGCTCTCGTCGGAAGTGTCGTAGGTGATGGGGGTGTACTTGAGGTTGTTGGAGCGGAAGTAGTCGGACAGGTTCAGCTCGGTGGTGGTACCTGCCTGAATGCACACGGTGGCGCCGTCGAGCTCCTTGGCGCTGGACACGCCCAGCTTCTTGTTCACCAGGAAGCCCTGGCCGTCGTAGTAGGTCACACCGACGAAGTTCAGGCCCATGGCGCTGTCGCGCGAGCTGGTCCAGGTGGTGTTGCGCGAGAGGATGTCGATCTCGCCGGACTGCAGCGCAGTGAAGCGCTCCTTGGCGGTCAGCGGGCTGTACTTGACCTTGGTCGCATCGCCGAACACGGCAGCCGCCACGGCGCGGCAGACGTCGACGTCGATACCCTTGTACTGGCCCTTGGCGTCGGCGTACGAGAAGCCCGGAAGACCGTCACTGATACCGCACTGCACGTAGCCTTTCTTCTTCACAGCATCCAGGGTGGCGCCGGCGTGGGCGAGCCCGCTGACACCGAATACGGCGGCGGTGGTCAGCACTGCCAGGGTGGATTTCACCATCTTCATCGATCTTCTCCGTTGCTTTTTTAGTGTTTTGGAGTCCCGGTTCCACCGCCGTACCCTCGTGAGGCACCAGCAAGACATCTAACGGGATGGAGACCTGAAAGTGAGTCTAGACGGCTCCTAAAAACCTATCGGAAGCCGCGAACACACCTTCGAGCGCGCAGGTGGTGCGCACTGGAACGGGTTATCAAGGGATCATTGCGTGTGAAGGCGAAGGCCCGTCGCACCGGCCGTTGACCGCGGCCGGCGCGACGGGCCCTGAAGCAGCCCAAGGCATTCGCGGCGCCACTTCCGGTACAGCTTTCCGGATGGGGTCGGTAGAGTGTTACCGGAAGTGGGGCCGCACAGCCTGGAAGCAGTGATAGCAAGTGGCGTACCAGCCCAGGAACCTTCCTTCGATTTCGTGCAGTCAAGTCCCACAAGTTATGGCCATGCGACATCTTCTTGCATCGCCTCTCCACCCTATTCCGAACGCGGCGCCCCATCCTAGAGCGCCTGCCCCATCCTGGAGCCTCCATGACCCAGCCACTGATCCTCGAACCCGCCCAAAGCGCCGACTCCTGCGTCATTTGGTTGCACGGCCTGGGCGCCGATCGTTACGACTTCGAACCGGTAGCACGGATGCTGCAGCGCAGCTTCACCTCGACGCGCGTCATCCTGCCCCAGGCGCCGACCCGCCCGGTCACCGTGTTCAACGGCATGCCCGCGCCGAGCTGGTACGACATCCTCGCCATGGCCCCGGCGCGCGCCATCGACGAAGCGCAGCTGGAGGCCTCGGCCGACAGCGTGATCGCGCTGATCCAGGGGCAGATCGAGCAGGGCATCGCGGCCAAGCGCATCATCCTCGCCGGCTTTTCCCAGGGCGGGGCCGTGGTGCTGCACACCGGCTACCTGCGCTGGAACGGCGAACTGGGCGGGGTCATGGCGCTCTCCACCTATGGCCCGACATTCAGCGAAGGCATAAGCCTGCCGGCTACAAAAAGACAACTGTCGGCGCTCTGCCTGCATGGCACTTTCGATGACGTGGTGCTGCCGGCCATGGGCCGCGCCGCCTACGACTTCCTGCAGGCCAACGAGGTGCCCGCCCAGTGGCGCACCTACCCGATGAGCCACGAAGTGAGCAACGAGGAACTCGGCGATATCGGCGCCTGGCTGCGGGAGCGCCTGTGATCCCCTGACCCTGCGGAGAACAAGAAGAAGCATGAACGCCCCGATCAGCAGCCTGCGTGATGTCCAAGCCCTGGAACAGGTCCCGCTGCAGGACCGCGACCTGCCGCCGAACACCTACGAACTGCTGCGCCGCTCGGCGCAGCAGTTCGGCCCGTCCACCGCCCTGAGCTTCCTGCTGCAGGGTTCGGCGGCCGAGGAGCCGATCCAGGTCAGCTACGCCGAACTGTTCTCCCGCGTCACCCAGGCGGCCAACGCCTTCCATCGCCTGGGCGTGCGGCCGGGCACCTCGGTGTCGTTCCTGCTGCCCAACCTGCCGCAGACCCATTACGTGATCTGGGGCGGCGAAGCGGCGGGGATCGTCAACGCGATCAACCCGCTGCTCGATCCGGGGCACATCGCCGAGCTCGTGCGTGCCGCCGATTCCCGTGTACTGGTCACCCTGGCCCCCTTCCCCGGCACCGAGCTCTGGGACAAGGTGGCAGCGCTGCGCGACCACCTGCCCGAACTCAGCGCCATCGTCACCGTCGACCTCGCCAACCTGCTGCCGGAGCCGCAGCGCTCGGCGATCAAGGCCCAGCGCGGTAAACTGCCCGACGGCGTGCTGGACTTCGACGAGCTGCTCGCTCAGTGCCCCGACGACCACCTGGAAAGCGGCCGGGTGATCGGCCCCGACGAGGTCGCCTCCTACTTCCACACCGGTGGCACCACTGGTACCCCCAAGCTCGCGCCGCACAGCCACTTCAACGAAGTGGCGATGGCCGAGATCATGGGCCTGAACTCCGATTACGACGGCAACGACGTACTGCTCTGCGGCCTGCCGCTGTTCCACGTCAATGGCGTGATGGTCAGCGGTCTCGCGCCCTTCATGCGCGGCGGCCACGTCCTGCTGGCCGGCCCGCAGGGCTATCGCAACCCGACGCTGATTCAGGACTTCTGGAAGCTGGTGGAACGCTACAAGGTCACCAGCTTCAGCGGCGTACCGACCATCTACGCGGCCCTGCTGCAAGTGCCCAGTGAAGGGCACGACCTCTCCAGCCTGCGCTTCGCCCTCTGTGGCGCGGCGCCCATGCCGGTGGAGCTGATCCGTCAGTTCGAGGCGAAGACGGGCCTGGCGATCATCGAAGGCTACGGCATGACCGAGGGCACCTGCGGCACCAGCTGCAACCCGCGCGGCGGCGAGCGACGCCCCGGTTCGATCGGCCTGCGCCTGCCCTACTGCGAACTGAAGTCGGTGATCCTCGACGGCGACGGCCACTATCTGCGCGATGCCGAAGTGGACGAGATCGGCAACATCTGCCTGCGTGGGCCGACCGTCTTCAAGGGCTACCTGCAGGCCAGCAAGAACAAGGACATCTGGGTCGACGGCGACTGGTTCAACACCGGCGACCTGGGCCGCATCGACGCCGACGGCTACATCTGGCTCACCGGCCGCAGCAAGGACCTGATCATCCGCGGCGGGCACAACATCGACCCGCAGATGATCGAGGAAGCCCTGCACCGCCATCCCGCCGTGGCCATGGCCGCCGCCGTCGGCAAACCCTGCCTGAAGGCAGGCGAGCTGCCGGTGGTGTACATCCAGCTCAAGCCCGGTGCGCAGGTGAGCGAGGCGGAACTGCTGGAACACGCCGCCCAGCACGTGCCCGAGCGCGCAGCGGTGCCCAAGGACGTCTGGCTGCTGGACGTCATTCCCGTCACTGCGGTCGGCAAGACCTTCAAGCCCGCCCTGCGCCTGGACGCCATTCGTCGCGTGTTCGAGGACGAAACCCGCCACCTCGCACCGGCACCACGCATCGAGGTGGTCGCCGATGACCGCCTGGGTCATAAGGCTCGCTTGTTTGTCGGCGCCCTCGACCTAGACTCGCGCGCGGCACTGGCCGAGCGACTGGGAGGATACGCCGTGCACGTGGAGTGGCTGGAAAGCTGATGAAACACCCGGCCGACCGCCGGTCGGCCGGGGCTGCCTGCGAATTGCCAGTAGTCGAATCTGACTAATACTGATGGCTCAATGTGCGAAGAGGACTACAGGGAGAGTCAGTCGTGCACATCATCAGTCGCCATCCGACTTCCGCTGCGTCATGAAAGCCGCGCAGTGGAAAGAGGACATTCGCCAACTCCAGCACCTGCGCCTGTTCCAGAACGTGGCGGCGGCCAATCTGGAGCAGTTGCTCAAGGATTTCCGCGCCTGTGAACTGGAGCGCGGGGAAATTCTGCTGTCGCCTTTCAATCGCAACCACTTCCTTTATATGGTCCTCACCGGGCACCTGACGGTGTATCTGGGTTCGCTCGACAACCAGCCGGTCAGCACCCTGCATCCGGGCGACTGCGCCGGCGAGATCAGCTTCATCGACAGCGACCATCCCTCCGCCTACGTCGTCGCCAGCGAACCGACCACCGTGCTGCGCCTGCACCGCGAGGCGCTGATCGGCCTGTTCGAGCACTCCCCGCAGGTGATGCAGAACCTGCTCTCGGTACTCTGCGAACGGGTCCGCGAGGGCAACCGGATCATTCTCGACACCGAGCAGAACGCCAACATCGACACCCTCACCGGGCTGTTCAACCGCCGCTGGCTGGAGCACATCTACGACCGCGAGAGCACGCGCTGCGCGTTCAACGAACAGCCCATGTGCATGCTCATGCTCGATGTCGACCACTTCAAGAACTACAACGACGAGCACGGCCACCTGGCCGGCGACTATGCCCTCTGCCTGGTCGCCCACACCCTGCGCAGCCAGTTGCGACCCAAGGACAGCATGGCCCGCTATGGCGGCGAGGAGTTCGTCATACTGCTGCCGGAAATCGCCATCGACGAAGCCCGGCGCATTGGCAACCGCCTGCGCCAAAGCCTCGAACAGGTCACTTCCTTCTATTCGCCGGTGGGCGTGCTGCCCGGCGTCACCGTGTCCCTGGGCCTGGCCGAGATGGACATCCAGGAAAACCTGCCGAGCCTGATCCTGCGCGCCGACGGCGCCCTCTACCAGGCCAAGCAGAAGGGCCGCAACTGCCTCTGCGGCTGATCTCCCACCGCACTGGCCCGTCTGTTAGATTCCCCCAGCGAAAACACCAATAAAAACAAAGCTGGGAAGCTGACATGCGCAAACTGCTGATCGTCCTGCTCATCCTGCTGGCCGTGGGCCTGGGGATCTTCTTCAACCTGCCGGGCTATATGGACCGGAAGATGAACACCGTGGCCAGCCCGCCGCCCTACCCCGCCTCGTCCGAGGCCCAGGCGCTGCACCAGACGCTGTTCGTCGCCGACCTGCACGACGATGCCCTGCTCTGGGACCGCAACCTGCTCGACCGCCACGACCACGGCCACACCGACGTACCGCGCCTGCTCGAAGGCCATGTCGGCCTGCAGGTGTTCTCCACCGTCACCAAGACCCCGCGCGGCCTGAACTACGAGAGCAACAGCGCCGACAGCGACAACATCACCCCGCTGGTCATCGCCCAGCGCTGGCCCGCGCGCACCTGGAACAGCCTGCTCGAACGCGCCCTGTATCAGGGCGAACTCCTCGACAAGGCCGCCGCCGACAGCCAGGGCAAGCTCACCCTGATCCGCAGCCGCGACGACCTGACCCGCTACCTCGCTGCCTGGC
>NZ_MACM02000018.1:0-11725 GCF_001675465.2 Pseudomonas sp. AU12215 | reverse complement strand
TTCGTCCACGGTGAGCTTGATATCGGCGTCCTGGCACGGGGTGATGCTCGGGCCGTCGTCGAGGAAGGTCAGCTTGCCCCCCAGGTCGATCTGCGCGGTGGCGCTGTCGCCATCCTTGTCGGTGATGGTGGCGGTCAGGGCGATCTTGCCGGCCAGGGTCAGCGCATCGTTGGGATCGCTGGCATCGGGATGGGCCAGGGCCCGCAGTTGCTCCAGGGTAACCTTGCCGTCACCGTCGATGGTGACGCGGAAGGCCACGGTGCTGGTGCCTTCAAGGCGCCCTTCCACACCATTGGCGGTGTTGTAGAGGAAGATCCGCTCACCGGTGGCGGTGTCTTTCAGGCCGCTATCGGTGTTGTCCGCGGCTTCGAGCTTGTAGCTGATGGAGCCGGCGCCGTCCGCACCGAACTGGCCGTTGAACAGGTCGGCGACGGAGTTGCTGGTGGCGGCCTGCCCGAGTTGGGTCTCGTCCACGGTGAGGTGGATATCGCCACCTTCCACCGGCGCGATGCGCGGGCCATCGTCGAGGAAGGTGAGCTTGCTGCCCAGATCGAGACTGGCGCTCTGATGGTCGCCGTCGGCGTCGGTCACGGTGGCAGACAGGCTGATCTTGCCGGCGCCCAGGCTCAGCGGGTCGTTGGCATCGGCAGCGTCCGGGTGCACCAGCGCACGCACCTGGTCGAGGGTGATCTTGCCGTCGCTACCCAGGGTCACTCGGAAGGCGACCGCCCCGTCGGCACCGCCCACACGTCCTTCGACGCCGTTGGCGGTGTTGAACAGGAAGATCTTGTCGCCGGTGGCGGTGTCTTTCAGCCCGCTGTCGGTATTGTCGGTCGTACCGATCCTGTAGGTGATGGTGCCGGCGCCGTCAGCGCCGAACTGGGCGTTGAACAGATCACCCACCGCCATGCTGCTGGTGGCGTCCTGGCCGAGGTTGGTCTCGTCCACGGTCAGATGCAGGCCTTCGGTATTGCCCACGGCGACGGTCGGGCCGTCATCGGTGAAGCTCACCCGGCCGCCGAGGTCGATGGAGCTGCTGGAGGAAACGCTGTCGCCGTCGCGGTCGGTGACCGTCAGGTTGCCCTGCAGTTGCACCAGGCCGGAATCGAGCACTGCGGTCTGGCTGGCATAACCGCTTTCACTGCCCGGCAGGGCATGGTCGATGGCACTGTACTGCGTCAGGGTAACCACGCCGCTGCCATTCACCGACAGCGAGAACACGGTGTTCTCGCCGGTAATGCCGGCGGCGCTGGCGGAGGTGGAGGCGACGATGGCGCCGCCGACGCTGTACAGGTAGATAGTGGCGCCGCCGCTGGTCAGGCCCGAGTTGGCGCCGTTGCCGCCGACCAGGTTCAGACTGTAGGTCAGTTGGGTACTGCCGGCGCCGTCGCCGCCATAGTTGGCGGTCACCTGGAAGGCCGAGCTGTAGTCGGCGGTGGAAGTGTCGAAGGCCGCGCCAGCGGTGTTGGCGTCGTGGGTCTGCAGCAGCACGTCCAGGCCATTGTCGGCGGAAAGGCCGGCCTGCGGTGCATCGTCGACGATGCCCACGGTCAGGGTTCCGTTGGCCGGGGTGCCGTTGCCATCGGTGATGGTGTAGGGAATCTCGAAGGTCAGGGTGTCTTCGCTGCCCTTCACCGGATGATCCACCGGCTGCAGCAAGTTCACTTCGAAGGCACCGGTATTGATATCGGTGAGGGTCACGGTGAACACCGGAGTGCCATTGGCGCTACCGGTCAGTACATGGCCGTCGGGGCTGACGCTGTAGGTGATGGCGACACCGCCTGAGGTCAGGCTGGGCAGCCCTGCAGTGCCCCACGAGAAGCTGCCGACGCCATCGCTGCCGAAGTTGTAGCCGAGGCTGCCGGTGAAGGTCGCGCCTTCGCCTGCACCATCGGGAATCCCGCCGGGCAGGCCGGCCTCGAATACGTTGGCGGTGCCAGGGCCGTTGGGGCCAGCGCTCGGCTGGCCATCCGGCGGCAGGACCTCGGGCGGCGTAACGGCCTCGGCGCGCGGCTGCGGAACGCCGTCGAACTCGCGCAGGGGCAGTGGCCCGGAGCCGATCGGCCCGGTGGGGAAGCCGATGGTCGGGTCGATATGCCCGCCGACTTCGGTCAGCAGGACGAAGGAGTGCCCGCCACCGGGTTTGCCATTGGCGGCGTTGCCCGCCTGGGGACCTGCGGCAGTGGCTTCGGCCTGCTGGGTCGGGTCGGCGCCCGCGGCGATGGCGGCCTGCAGGGCCTTGACGTCGGCGGTGTCTTTCGCGCTCGGCGGCGCAGGCTGTTGTGCTACCTGCTCGTCACCGTTCTGCGCCTGGTGCGCAGCAGCGAGCATCTGCGAGGTCAGCGGCAAGGCGCTGTCGCGGCCCAGGGTGATCTCGCCGCCGCCAGCGACTTTCAATGCCACCGCGCCATTGGCGCCGGTGACCAGCTGCTCGCCTACGAAAACCTTGTCTCCCTGCTCCAAAGGACGACGCGATCCATCGGCGGCTACCGCAAACACTTCGCCGATTACCTTGCTGACGACACCCATCAAAGTAGCCATGAGTCCTTCCTCCACTGCACTGTCCGCGGCCGGTTCCACCGACACGCAAGTAACCTGAACAGGCCATGGCACGCTTGTATCCGGATGCCGCTACGAAAGCTGCGAAGGGTGCGAAAAGGACTGGTAGCGTTTGCGTATCAAAAAGCCAGCGACAATTTTCTGTCATGCTGGCCACGCGTTTTATTGTCCTTCTGCGGTGGTCCCCGCCCTAACTGCTACAAACCGTACCTGGCTTCGTTTGCAAGCGCCTTTCCCGCCCATACCCAGGAAATACGAGGGCTTGCACGTTCAAACAATGTGCGGTTTTTCACATGACTCATAAGATTTTTTCCGAATAACCCATGTGAAAAATTCTTCTGAGGTTTTCGAAAAGTTGTTCTTAGCTCTGATGTTACAGGCGTGAAACGCTTGATAAGAGAAAAAAGCCAATAAATTGGCGATCCAAGAGCATCGAAGTACGAGAACACCAGGAGCAAAGCCATGCGCAGTCGTAACGCGGCACTATGGAGCGGTGTATTTTTGGCGGTGTCAGGGGCCCATGGGCAGGCAATGACCCTGACTGAAGCTATACAAAGCACGCTGCAGTACCACCCGGAAATCAGTCAGAGCGTGAACAGTCGCCTGACTGCGGATGAAGAACTCAAGTTTGCAAGGGGAGGCTATCTGCCAACCGTCGATCTCGTGGCCGGATACGGCCGGGAGAACACCGACAGCCCGACCACTCGCGCGGCGGGCAATCACAACGATGAAACCCTGACCCGTGGTGATGCGGAAATCCGTCTGCGGCAAATGCTGTTCGACGGTTTCGGCACGCCCAACGAGGTCAAGCGCAACGAATCCAACGTCAACTCCAAGGCCTTCCGCATCCTCGGCACCTCCGAGACCGCCGCCCTGCGCACCGTCGAGGTCTACCTCGAAGTGCTCAAGCGTCGCGAAATGGTGACCCTGGCGAAGAACAACCTGCAGGCCCACGAACGCATCGGCGATCAGATTCGCCTGCGCAGCGAGCGAGGCGTCGGCAGTACCGCGGACAACGACCAGGCCATCGCGCGTCTGGCCCTGGCGCAGAACAACCTCTACACCGAGGAAGTGAACCTGGCCGACGCCGAGGCGAATTTCTACAGCGCCACCGGCAAGATGCCCGACCAGCTGGAAATGCCCACCACGATCAAGGCCGAAGTGCCGCCGGACCTGCTGAGCGCCCGCCAAAACATGCTCAGCGACAACCCGCTGCTGAAATCGGCGCAGGCCGACGTCAATGCCGCCGAATCCCAGTACGAGGCGGCCAAGGCGCCCTTCTATCCGCGCTTCGACGCGGAGCTGGCCAAGGCGGCCAACAATAACGTCGACGGCGACGAAGGCCACTACAACAGCTGGGAAGCCCAGGTAGTGATGCGCTACAACCTGTTCAACGGGATGCGCGACAAGGCTCACCTGAATGCCACCTCGCACCAGATCGGCGAGGCCCAGGACATCCGCAACAACGCGCTGCGGCTGCTCAACGAGAACCTCTCGCTGGCCTGGGACGCGATGGAAAACTCGCGCAAGCAGACCCAGCCGGCCCGTGAATACGCCGACTACACCCGCAAGGTGCGCGAGGCGTACCAGCAACAGTTCACTCTCGGCCAGCGCACCCTGCTCGACCTGCTGGACAGCGAAAACGAACTGTTCACCGCCAACCGCCGCTACACCGAAGTGCGCTACACCGAGGAGTACTCGATGTACCGCGTGCTGGGCAGCATGGGTTCGCTGCTGCGCTCCCAGCATGTGGTAGCGCCCCACGAGTCGGTGGCGCTGTCGGACGTGAAGAACGAGGCACGCCTGCCTGACCTGAAATAAGAAAGTCGCACACATTCGCCGCCTCCCCCACGCTGCCCAGCCTTGGGGAGGCGGCCGTGAAGCGATACGACGGGGCACGGAAAACCCGGCGTCCGGCGAGGGCCGGCGAGCACCTGCAAGTGCTCGCCGGCTGCTGCTGGCGTGGGCTGGCCCGGCCCGGGAGGAAGTTGCGTGACCATGATCATCCAGGAGCGCGGCGCACCCGCGCCGGGCGATCCGCGCCTGAGCCACGACGATCCCCTGCTCGACGGACTGCTGATTCTCTGCCGCCTGCACGGTTGCGCGGTGAGTCGCAACAGCCTCGCCGCCGGACTGCCGCTGCCCAACCAGCGCCTGTCCGCCAGCCTGCTGCCGCGCGCCGCCGCGCGTGCCGGGCTGCAGGGGCGACTGCTGCGCCGCGAGCTGAAGAGCATTTCCAGCCTGAACCTGCCGGTGCTGCTGCTGCTCAACGACGGCCGCAGCGCGGTGTTGCGCCAATGGCGCGACGACGGCCAGGCACTGATCCTGCCCTGCGAAACCGAAGGCGGCGAGCAGGCCGTGAGCGCCGAGGAACTGGCCGCCCAGTACAGTGGCCAGGCCCTCTTCGCCCGCCCGCGCCACGAACTGGAGGCCGCCCGCAAACCGCTGGTGCCGCGGGTCGAAGCCTGGTTCCGCGACACCCTGCGGCTCTCGCGCTGGCTTTATACCGATGCCCTGGTCGCCAGCCTGCTGATCAACCTGCTGGGCATGCTGGTGCCGCTGTTCGTCATGCAGACCTACGACCGCGTGGTGCCCAACCAGGCGATCTCGACCCTCTGGGTACTGGCGGCCGGCCTGCTGCTGGGAACGATGTTCGAACTGCTGCTGCGCGTGCTGCGCTCCAACCTGCTGGACATGGCCGGCAAGAAGACCGACGTGGTGCTGTCCGCCACCCTGTTCGAACGCATCACCGGCATGTCGCTCAAGGCCAAGCCCGAGACCATCGGCGGCTTCGCCCAGAGCATCCATGACTTCCAGGGCCTGCGCGAATTCCTCACCGCGCTGACCCTCACGAGCCTGATCGACCTGCCCTTCTCGATCCTGATGATCCTGGTCATCGGCCTGCTCGGCGGCTGGCTGATCGCGATTCCACTGCTGGCCTTCCCGCTCACCATCGTCTTCGCCCTGATCATCCAGAGCCGCCTGCGCGACACGGTGCAGAAGAGCCTGACCCTGGGCGCCGAACGCCAGGCGCTGCTGATCGAAACCCTCGGCGGCCTGGAAACCCTCAAGGCCTGCGGCGCCGAGAGCGAGCGCCAGTACCGCTGGGAAGCCACCCATGGCGCGCTGGCGCGGCTGGACAACCACGCGCGCTTCCTCTCCGCCCTGGCCACCAACGGCACCCTGTTCCTCCAGCAGTTCGCCGGCATGGCGATGATCTGCGCCGGGGTCTACAGCATCCTCGACGGCAACCTCAGCGTCGGCGCCCTGGTCGCCAGCTACATGCTCAACAGCCGCGTACTCGCCCCGCTGGGGCAGATCGCCGGGCTGATCACCCGTTACCAGCAGGCGCGCCTGACCATGAAGAGCACCGACGCGCTGATGGAACTGCCCCAGGAACGCCAGGCCCGCCAGCGCCCGCTGGAGCGCACCCAGTTGCACGGCGCACTGGAGGTCCGCCAACTGAGCTTCAGTTATCCGGAGCAGACCAGCCCGGCGCTGAACCACGTCAGCCTGCGCCTGGCCCCCGGCGAGAAGATCGGCATCATCGGCAAGAGCGGCTCGGGCAAGAGCACCTTCGGCCGCCTGCTGATGGGCTTCTATCATCCGGACGAAGGGCAGATCCTGCTGGACGGCCTGGACCTGCGCCAGCTCGACGTCTCCGACCTGCGCCAGCAGATCGGCTACGTCGCCCATGACCTGCCGCTGCTGGCTGGCAGCCTGCGCGACAACCTGACCCTGGGCGCGCGCTACGTCAGCGACGCGCGGATGCTCGAAGTGGCCGAACTGACCGGCGTCAGCGAACTGGCCCGGCAACACCCGGCCGGCTTCGACCGGCCGGTGGGCGAGCGCGGCCAGTTGCTCTCCGGCGGCCAGCGCCAGGCGGTGCTGATGGCCCGCGCGCTGCTGCTCGACCCGCCGATCCTGCTGCTCGACGAGCCCACCAGCGCCATGGACAACAGCAGCGAGGAGATCCTCCGCAAGCGCCTGCACGAGGCCTGCCGCGACAAGACCCTGCTGCTGGTCACCCACCGCACCTCGATGCTCAGCCTGGTCGACCGCCTGCTGGTGCTCGACAGTGGCCGCATCGTCGCAGACGGCCCGAAAGACGCGGTCATCGAAGCATTGCGCAAGGGCCACGTCGGCCCGGCAGCGGGGTAATGGCCATGCACTTTTCGCAATCGATCCGCGGCTACCTGGGCGGCAACGGCGCCCGCGACACCGAATTCATGCCCGAGGTGCAAGGCACCCTGCTGGAAGACTCGCCCAACGCCACGCGCATCACGCTCTGGGCAGCACTTGGGCTGCTGGTGGCGGCCATCACCTGGGCGTACTTCGCCGACATCGAGGAAGTCACCAAGGGCGAAGGCAAGGCCATCCCCTCCTCCAAGGTGCAGACCATCCAGAACCTGGAGGGCGGCATCGTCTCGGAAATCTTCGTCCGCGAAGGCCAGGTGGTGAACAAGGGCCAGCCGCTGCTGCGCCTGGACGACACGCGCTTCTCCTCCAACAAGGGCGAGTCCGAGGCCGACCGCAACTCGCTGGAAGCCCGCGTGGAGCGCCTGAAAGCGGAAGCGGACGGGCGTGCGCCGGACTTCACCAACGACCTGAAGAAAGCCGCGCCGCAGGTCGTGGAGGACCAGATGGCGCTCTACCAGACCCGCATGCAGCGGCAGAACAGCGAGCTGAACATTCTTCAGGAACAACTGCGCCAGAAGACCCAGGAATTGCAGGAGTTCCGCGCCAAGACCCAGCAATACCGCTCGAGCCTCGGCCTGGTGCAGCAGGAGATCAACATGTCCGAGCCGCTGGTGAAGGCCGGTGCGGTCTCCCCCGTCGAGCTGCTGCGCCTGCGCCGCAGCGCGGTGGAGATCAGCGGCGACCTCAACGCCACCAACCTCGCCATCCCCCGCGCCGAGGCGGCGGTGAACGAGATCCAGCGCAAGGTCGAGGAATCGAAGCTGGGCTTTCGCAGCGATGCGCTGAAGGAACTCAACGACGTTCGCACCGACCTCAACAAGCTCACCGCCACCAGCCGCGCCATCGACGACAAGGTCAACCGCACGCTGGTGGTCGCGCCCCTGCGCGGCATCGTCAAGCAGCTCAAGGTCAACACCATCGGCGGCGTGGTGCAGCCGGGCAACGACATGGTGGAAATCGTCCCGCTGGAGGACAACCTGCTGGTGGAAGCGCGGGTGCGCCCGCAGGACATCGCCTTCCTCCACCCCGGCCAGCCGGCCACGGTGAAGTTCACCGCCTACGACTACACCATCTACGGCGGGCTCAAGGCCAAGCTGGAAATGATCAGCGCCGACACCATCACCGACGACAAGGGCAACAGCTTCTACCTGATCCAGGTGCGCACCGACAAGAACCACCTGGGCACCGACGCCAAGCCCCTGCTGATCATCCCCGGCATGGTGGCGACGGTGGACATCATCACCGGCGAGAAGAGCGTGCTGGATTACATCTTGAAGCCGGTGTTGAAGGCGCGGTGGGAGGCACTGCGGGAGCGGTGAGTTTTTGGGTCGGGCTTCGCAGCAGGGGTTTGCCCTCTCCCCAGCCCTCTCCCTGAAGGGAGAGGGAGCTATACGATCGAGCTTTTACACTGGCGCTTCATTCATACAACCGCGTCCGGCCAGCTCAAAAACTCCCCTCACTCGGGACAGTCCCCTCTCCCTTCAGGGAGAGGGTTAGGGAGAGGGGCTCTTCAGCTCTTCAGCTCTTCAGCCTCACTGCCCCCCTCTCGCCAATGCGCCCCCGGCCCCTCCTCTGCCAACTTGTCCCCCGGATTGCGCAACGGGCAGGCCTCCATCGACAAACAGCCACAACCGATGCAGCCGTCGAGTTGATCGCGCAGCAGCAATAACTTCTCGATCCGCTCGTTCAGGTCCTCCCGCCAGCGCGCCGACAATCGCGCCCAGTCCGCTGCCGACGGGTTGTGCCCGGTCGGCAGCGAGCCCAGAGCGTCGGCGATCTCCCCCAGGGGAATCCCTACCCGCTGCGCCACCTTGATCACCGCCACCCGGCGCAACGTGTCGCGCGAGTAGCGGCGCTGGTTGCCCGCGTTGCGAGTGCTGCTGATCAGCCCCCTGGTCTCGTAGAAGTGCAGCGCCGAGACGGCCACGCCGGCGCGCTTGGCCAGTTCGCCGACACTCAGGTCGCGGTGCAGGGAGCAGGAAGAAGATTCTTTCATGGGCTATTGACCTCAAGTTATGTTGAGGTTTTACCCTCGCCTGGCATTCGGTTCAAGACAGGGAGCCCAGGAACATGACTCAACCCAGCCCGATCACCGCCCAGGCCTGCGTGGACAATCCGCACTTCGTGCTGCAGATCGAGATCGACGTGACACCCCAGCAACGCCCGCACATCGCCGCGCGCCTGTGCGATTACCTGGCGCATCTGCAGGAGCTGTTCTACCGGCGCCCCGGCTACCTCGCCAGCGAGCTGCATGCCGAAGGCCAACCGCAGCGGCTGGTCGGCCGCCTGCACTGGCGCCGCAAGGAAGACTGGGAAGCCGCCTGGGACTGCCGTAGCACGGCCAGCGACCTGTTCGCCGACAGCCTGCTCAGGCTCGGCGCGCGAAGCATCCGCTTCGGCAGCAGCGAGACCGAGCACACAGCGTAACCCCCGGCTTTTTGTAGGACCGAGGGGAACGCCTACAGGTTCTGCCTGCGCTTACCTACTGGCCGGCAGGCTCATATGCAGCAAGGGGAACGGCCGACCTTCGCCATCCAGCGGTGAGCGCCCGGTCTGGACGAAGCCGCAGTGCAGATAGAACCCCACCGCTTGAGGATTCTGTTCATTGACGTCGACACCCAGCGTACCGCGCGTTTCGCGCACGAAATCCAGCAGCGCGCGGCCAAGGCCCCGCCCCCGGCAATCCGGGTCGATGAAAAGCATTTCCACATGGTTGTCGTTGAGGCCGATGAAGCCCTGAGGGCAGTCGTCGGCATCGACCGCCACCCAGACCTCGACGGCGGGCAGGTAGACATCGCGAACCAGCGGCAGGAGCGCGTCGATGTCGGAGGGTTGCAGGAAGTCGTGGGTCGCGCGCACGGCGCCCAGCCAGATATCGAGCAGCCGCGGGTTGTCCGCAGCGATGCGTTGGCGAATGAGCATGAATTCATCCTGATTCAACAGATCACAAAGGGATAGCACGCCACGAGCGGTGACGGCCGTTGGAGCGTCGGCAGCATGAATGCCCGCTTCGCGAATCAACGCCTGGGCAGGTCACGGCAGAGGCAGCCGGAAAGAGAGGGACGCCGATCCTAACTGCCTCGCGCCGACCGGTAAAGGTTCAGCCTGCGCGCCAATGCCAGCCGTCTCGCGCGCACTCCAGGCGGCCCTCCAGCGCCAGCCGGGCAAGAAACGCTTCATCGTGGGATACCACCAGCAAGGCGCCCCGGTATTGCCGCAACAGCTCTTCCAGGGCCTCGCGGGATGGCAGGTCGAGGTGGTTTTCCGGCTCGTCCAGAAGCAGCAGCTGCGCCGGCTGCTCGGCGTAGATCTCGCAGGCCAGCGCCGCCTTCAGGCGCTCGCCGCCGCTGAGCAGCGCACTGGGCAGATCGACCCGCGCGGCCGGCAGGTCGAGTTGCGCCAGGCGTGTGCGCAGCACGGACTTGTCCACAGCCCGGTTGCGCTCCAGCAACAGCTCCAGCACCGACCGCTCCGGCGACAACGCCGCCAGATGCTGGTCCAGGTAGGCGCTGCGCACCTTCACATCGCAAAGCCCGGCGACAGGTTCGACGATGCCGGCCAGCACCTTGAGCAAGGTCGACTTGCCGCTGCCATTGCACCCGATCACCGCCAGGCGGCGCGGCCCGTTCAGTTGAAGGTCCAGCGGAGCGGGATTGCCGAAAGGCAGGCGCAGCCCGGCCAGTTGCAGTACCGCGCGCTGCTCGGGCAACTCACACGCCGGCGCATTCAATGCGACGGCGGCGTCATCACGCAGTTGGCCGAACGCGTCCCGCACGTCCTGCGCCAACTGTTCGCGGCGTTCGCCATGCTGCGTGGCCAGGCGCGCAATGCTGGTCTGGCTGCGCTCCTTCTGCCGATCCACCAGGATCTTCGCCTGGTTGGCCTCCTGCGCATCCCTGCGTCCCTTCGCCTGGCGGTGCGCCTGGCGCTCGCGCTGCTCCTGCATCGCGCGCTGCTGGCGGTCCCGCTCCTGCTTGCGCCGCTGCAGTTCGCGCAGCGCATTGTCCTGCTCCTGCTGGCGCGCCTCCCGATAGAAGGCATAGCCACCGGAGTAACTGCGCAGCCCGGCGGAAGACAGTTCGACGATGCGCTGCATGTCATCCAGCAGCAGGCGATCGTGGCTGATCAGGATCAGGCCGCCGCGCCAGCGCTGAAGCTGCTCGCGCAGCGCCTCGCGGCCGGCGCGATCCAGGTGGTTGCTCGGTTCGTCGAGGAGCAGCCAGTCCGCCTCGCTCAGCCAGGCGCCGAGCAGCGCCACGCGCATGCACTCGCCGCCGCTCAGGCGGACAGCGGGCGTATCGACGGTCAAATGCCCCAATCCTGCCGCCGACAGCATCGCCTCCAGCTGCGCGCGGATGTCCCAGCGCCCGTCCAGCAACTCGAAGTCGGCGAGGTCGACGGCGCCGGCCTCGACCCGCGCCAGCGCATCCAGCAACGGCTGCACGCCGGCAAGCTCCGCCACGCTGCGAAACGCCTGCGGCTCGATGTGTTGGGGCAGGTAATGCACGAGCCCGGAGGCCAGGCAGCGCCCGGCGCTGGGCGCCAGGACTCCCGCCATGATCCGCGCCAGCACGGACTTGCCCGCACCATTGCGCCCAACCAGCGCGGTACGGCGCTCGTCGAAGGTTTCGTTGAGGTCGCGAAACAGCGGTTCGCCCGTGGGCAATTGAAACGTGACGCCATGCAGCGCCAGGGAGACAGGGTTCGTCATACGCAAATCCATCGGATGCCGGGTAACCCCCAGGAACGGAACCTGGGACGGAAACGGGCCGTGAAACCACGGCGGCATCAATGGCGCATCGGACGAACACCTCGCGAAGGGGAATGAGGGGCGCAGTATACGCGCGTCCCCGCGATCCTGCTCCTGTAGGAGCAACTGTCTTCTCTGGATAGCCCGTCTCTGCGTCTTCCCCCTCACCCCAACCCTGGCTGCGCGCCCCGCTCCTCAGGGAGAGGGGGCAGTCCG